>JAUVRN010000388.1 GCA_030597645.1 Candidatus Zixiibacteriota bacterium | reverse complement strand
GTGTCCGCCCAGCTGCGGACTGGAGATCAACCTCAGGAGAATTCGGGCCAACCCGTTGATCTCCGTGCTGACCCTTGCGGAAGTGGATGAGGTGACCGGCAGCGCCGGCAGCTACCAGGCGCAGGTCACGTTGAGGCCGCGCTTCGTCAACACCAAATGTACGGCGTGTGGCGAGTGCGAAAAGGTCTGTGAGATCGAACGTGACAACGAATTCAATCTCGGCATGGACAAGACCAAGGCCATTTACATGCCGCACCTCATTGCATATCCTCATCGATTCGTCGTGGATCCGGAGTTCGCGGGCGATGCGCGAATGCAGAAGTGCGTCGACGCCTGCGAGTACGGGGCCATCGAGCTGGACATGCAGCCGCAGACCGTCCAGATGAACGTCGGCGCCATCGTGTGGGCCACCGGATGGAAGCCTTACGACGCCACCCGTCTGGAAGGGCTCGGATTCGGTGACTATAGCAACGTCCTCACCCACGTCATGATGGAACGGTACGCATCCGAGTCGGGGCCCACGTCAGGCAAGATCATCCGGCCGTCCGACGGCGAAGCGCCAAAGAAGGTGGGCTTCGTCCAATGTGCCGGGTCGCGGGACGAGAATCACCTGCCGTACTGCTCAAGCGTCTGCTGCCTGGTTTCGATGAAGCAGGCCACCTACGTACGCGAACAGTACCCCGAGGCGGAGATTCACCTCTTCTACATAGATGTGCGGGCGCCGGGTCGGATGGAGGACTTCTACGACACGGTGAGTAAGGACGAGAGGATATTCTTCCACCGGGGCAAGGTCGGCAAGATCACGGAACGCCCGGATGGGGGCCTGATTCTGGATGCCGAGAATACGCTGACCGGCGAGATCACCCACACGGACGTCGACATGGCGATTCTGGCCGTAGGCATGGTGCCCAACTCGGTGGACCATCCGCCCCCGCTCCATCCGCCCATGGACGACGACGGTTTCATCGTGCACGATGCGACCGACGGCGTGATCGGCGCCGGCACCGCCGTGCGCCCGCTGGACGTTGCGTCGTCGGTACAGGATGCCACGGGAGCCGCGCTGCGCGCACTCAACCAGGCAGGGGGGAGGTAGGGCCATGGAAACCAGAGTAGGTGTCTATATATGTAAGGGCTGCGAGATCGGTAGCGCGGTCGACTGCGACAAGCTGGTGAGCGTGGCCAACGACGATGCCAAGGCCGCCCTGTGCAAGACCCACGACGTGCTCTGCAGCGCCGAGGGTGTGAATCTCATTCGCAGCGATATCCAAAGCGAGAATCTGGATCGCGTGGTTGTGGCGGCCTGTTCCGGGCGCGAGTTTCCCGAGTTGTTCGATTTTGGGAGCGGCGTACTGGTGGATCGCACCAACCTGAGGGAACAGGTCGCCTGGTGTCACCCACACGGCGACGAAGACACGCAGATGCTGGCGGAAGACCAGATCCGCATGGGCGTGGCCAAGGTGCAGCACAGCGCACCCCCGGAAGCATTCCGGGAAGAGACCAGCAAGGATATCCTCGTGGTGGGCGGGGGTATGACCGGCATGACGGCTGCGGAATCGGCGGCGAAGGCCGGGTACCACGTCACCCTGGTCGAAAAAGAGAATCAGCTTGGCGGCTGGGCGGGCCGGTTCACAAAGGTATTTCCAAAGCACGCCCCCTACCGGGATCTCGAGGATTCGGGATTCCTCGAGTTGAAAAGTCGAGTGGAGCGCGACGAGCGCATTACTGTGCACACCGGCACGGAAGTGGACCGGGTGGCCGGACAACCCGGTTGCTTCGAGGTGACGCTTCGCAACGGCGGAGCGCCCAAACAACTCACCGTCGGCTCCATGGTAATGGCCACCGGCTGGAAGCCGTACGAGGCCGAAAAACTCACGCATCTGGGCTACGGCACCACTCCGGATATCGTGACCAATGTCGCCATGGAAGACATGGTCTCCGCCGGGGAGATCCGTCGTCCGTCGGACGGCAAGCCGATCGAGAGCGTGGCCTTCATCCAGTGCGCGGGTTCACGCGATCAGGATCACCTGCCGTATTGTTCGGCCGTCTGCTGCCGCGTGTCGCTGAAACAAGCGCTGTACGTGCGGGAACAGTATCCAGACGCCAAAATCTACATCATTTACAAGGACATCCGGACGCCGGCCCAGTACGAGCGTTTCTATGCCCGGGTTCAGGAGGACGAGGGGGTGTTCCTGACCAAGGGTGAGATCGCCGGTGTGGAACCGGAGGCCAGTGGCCAGATCGCCATCCATGTGGAAGACACGCTGTTCGGTCACCCCGTGACCATCAAGGCGGATCTGGTCGTCCTGGCCACAGGCATGGTGCCGACGACGAGGGTGGACGAACCGGGGCAGCCAGAGGGGGGCGAGGAGGACGGCGAAGCCGCCGGAGTCGCTGAGGCCGCCGCCGACGGAGCTGTCGCCGACGGTGCCGCCGCCGACGGAACTATGGCAGACGGCAAGAAGGAGGCGGAGAGTGCAGAAGTCGGGGCCAGGATCCTCAACCTGACCTACCGGCAGGGAACCGACCTGCCCACGCTCAAGTATGGATTCCCTGACTCGCATTTCATCTGTTTTCCGTATGAGACCCGTCGGACCGGCATTTTCGCGGCTGGATCGGTCCGTGCACCGATGGACCTCGCAGCGGGGCAGAGTGACGCGCAGGGTGCCGCCCTGAAGGCCATGCAGGCCGTAGAGGCGATGGCCAACGGCGTCACGCTGCATCCACGCGCCGGGGACCTGAGCTACCCGGAGTTCGCCATGCAACGCTGCACTCAGTGCAAGCGCTGTACGGAGGAGTGCCCGTTCGGTGCGCTGGACGAAGATGACAAGGGCACACCGCTGCCCAATCCGCTGCGCTGCCGCCGGTGCGGTGTCTGTCTGGGGGCCTGCCCGGAGCGGATCATATCGTTCAAGAACTACAGCGTCAACATGATGTCCCAGATGATCAAGTCGATCCACGTTCCGGACGAATTCGAGGAGAAGCCGCGCATACTGGCGTTCGTGTGCGAGAATGACGCGCTGCCTTCCATCGACATGGCCGGGTTCAAGCGGTTGCAGTACAACGCCATGGTCCGGATTATACCGCTGCGGTGTCTGGG
>JAUVRN010000217.1 GCA_030597645.1 Candidatus Zixiibacteriota bacterium | reverse complement strand
TCCGGATCGTCGGTGTCCAAGGGCGAATCGCTCATCGATACGGTAAAGAACATCGAAGCGATGAAGACCGACATGGTCGTCATCCGGCACGGTTCGGCAGGTGCGCCGCACAAACTGGCCAGGACGATCGAATCGGTGGTGATCAATGCGGGAGATGGGCAGCACGAACATCCCACGCAGGGGCTGCTCGACGTGTTCACCCTGCGCCGTCACTACGACAAAGTGGAAGGACTCACCGTTACCATCGTCGGCGACATCCTGCATTCGCGCGTGGCACGCTCGAACATCTGGGGATTGCGCACCATGGGTGCCCACGTGAGAGTCTGTGGTCCATCGACGTTGATGCCGGTGGAGATCGAACGGATGGGCGTGGAGGTGTACCACGATCTCAACCGGGCGCTCGAAGGCGCCGACGTCGTCAACGTGCTGCGCATTCAGATGGAACGCCAGCAGTCGGGCCTCGTGCCTTCGCTGCGCGAGTACACGCGGCGCTGGGGCGTGACACCCGATCGGCTGGAGCGGATGAACAAGGGGTACGTGGTCATGCATCCGGGGCCCATCAACCGGGGCGTCGAACTGGTGCCATCCGTCGCCGACGGACCGCATTCGCTGATTCTGCCCCAGGTGACGAACGGCGTGGCCGTGCGCATGGCGGTGCTTTACTTACTGGCAGGAGGTTCGGAACGTGGCAGCGCCTGATTTGTTTCGGCGACGCCGGGGCAAAGGCAGCCTGACGATCGCCGGCGGACGCGTCATCGATCCACAGAACGGGATCGACAAGAAGGCGGACGTCGTCATCGAAAACGGCCGCGTCGCCCGCCTCGAAAGCGGCAAGAGACTCACGGACAAGCAGATCGAGGCCGGTCGCGGTGTGCTGGACGCGCGGGGCCGGGTCGTCTGCCCCGGTCTGGTCGATCTGCACGTGCACTTTCGCGAGCCCGGCCGGGAAGACGAGGAGACAGTGGTCACCGGCTCCATGGCCGCAGTGGCGGGCGGCTTTACTACCGCCTGTTGCATGCCCAATACCGAGCCGGCCATCGACCGACAGGAGGTCGTCCAGTTCATCTATTACCAGGCCGAGCAGGCCTACTGTCACGTGTATCCCATTGCCGCCATCACCATGGAGCGTAAGGGAGATCTGCTCACGGAGATCGGCGAACTCAAGGATAGGGGTGCGGTGGCCATTTCCGACGACGGCTCACCCGTGCCGACCGCGGCGGTCATGCGCCGGGCACTGATGTACGCCAAGCAGTTCGATCTGCCCGTGGCCTCGCACTGCGAAGATCCGACGTTGGCAGCCGGGGGCGCCATGCACGAGGGCTACGTGTCGACGCGTGCGGGCATCATGGGCATTCCGGCCCTGGCCGAGGAGCTCATGGTGGCCCGCGAGATCGAACTGGCCGGTGAGACCGGCGGTCACGCGCACATCTGCCATGTCTCCACGGCACGCTCGGTGAGCCTGATCCGCGACGGCAAGAGGCGCAAGGTGCACGTGACGGCAGAGGCTACGCCTCACCACTTTTCCCTCACCGACGAGTTGATACCCGAGCGGTTCGACACCAATCTCAAGGTCAATCCGCCCCTGCGTACCCGCGCCGACGTCCGGGCCGTTATTCGCGGACTGCAGGACGGCACGATCGACTGCATTGTCACCGATCACGCACCGCACGCTCCGGAAGAGAAGGAACTGGAGTTCGACCACGCCCCCTTCGGCCTGATCGGCCTGGAGACCGCGCTGCCGGTGGCCATCGCTGAACTGGTCACCACGGGCAAGCTCACGCTGCCGGCGTTGATCGAGCTCATGACCTCCCGCCCGGCCCGGGTGTTCGCCCTGGACGCGGGACACCTCTCCCCGGGGGCGGTGGCGGACGTGTGCGTGTTCGACCCCGAGCCGGTCTATGAGTTCGAGCCGGGCCGGTTTTTCTCCCGGTCGCAGAACAGCCCGTTCTGCGGGCGGGCCGTCCAGGGCCGGATCTGCCAGACGGTGGTGGAAGGCGTTGTGGTATTCGACCGCCAGCGCTGATGCGGCGGCTGGATCCGATCCCGCAGAGCCCGGTCCCGAGCCCTCGGGCCCGCCGCAACTTTCCCGCCCCGGGGCCGTATTGAATGCGAGAAGGAGGGGCTCATCATGCCCGCCAAACGCATCTACAGAAACCAGAAAAACAAGGTGATCGGCGGAGTCTGTGCCGGCATCGCCGACTACTTCGACATCGACGTCGCCTGGGTGCGTCTCGGTTTCGTACTCTCGATCTTCGCTGACGGCGTCGGAATCCTGGCGTACCTCATCGCGTGGATCGTCTTCCCGGCCGACGAGCGCACTTTGGACCAGGTAGCGGAGGCCAAAGCCCAGGTCGAGACGAGTGCCGGAGAGCCCGGAGGGGAGCGTCGATGGCGTGGCGCCGGCACCGGCTCCCGCAATGCCGTGGGGATCATCCTGGTCATCCTCGGCATCATGTTCTTCATGGATCTCAATTTCTACTGGTTCCGTTTTGGTGAGTTCTGGCCCATCATCCTGATCGGGCTCGGTGTGTTCCTGCTGATCAAGTCGGCGGACCGTGATGCGGAGCAGGTTGCGATGACATCCGAAACAGGCTACGCGGCAGCCGCGCCGTCCACGGCTGCGGCGCCGTCCGCGGCCGTCGAGACACCTTCCACCCCGGACCAGGAGAAGTCGAACGATGCGTAAACCCAATGTCGTTGGGGGCGCGCTGCTGATCTTCTTCGGTCTCGTTTTTCTGGCCGGCAACATGGGATACATAGACTCCGGATACTTCTACCGGCTCGGTCAGCTGTGGCCCCTCTGGCTGGTGGTGGGTGGTTGCCTGTTGCTCGCGCGGACCTACCCGGCCGTGCGCTACGGGGCGGGGGGCGTGGTCCTCCTGATGCTGCTACTGGCCATCACGCATCCCGCGTTCCTGGACAGTTTCCGCGGGTATCGTTACTGGCGGCACGCCTGGGAGATCAGCTCCTACTGGGGGCTGCTGTTCCTGCTCGGTGCGGTCTGGGTGCTTTACAGTCTCTTCGGAAAGGACGGTAAGCGTGCGGCCAAGTAAGATTCGCACAGGCGTCATCTTCATCGGCATCGGTATCGCCTGGCTTCTGTACAACCTCGATCGGCTCGACGGCTGGTACTTCGCCGATCTGCTGCGTCTCTGGCCGGTGCTGCTCGTGGCCATCGGACTGGAGATCATCGCGCGTCATTCCAAGAACCCGGGACTCGGCTACCTGTCGCCAGTCCTGATTGCCGGTGCGTTCGTCTTCGCCGCTTATGGCGACGGTCGCTGGGGCGGCAACTGGATCCGGTTTTCGTTCGACGACGACGATCCCCGGGTGCGCACCATCGAACAGACCTTCGAGACCGACGGCACGGTGGAGGAGGCGAGGTACTACATCGATCTGTACAACGGTGAGCTGACCGTAGGCGGAGGTGGAGAGGGTCTCGGTCACGGTTCGTTCACATCATACGATCGAATCCGGACGTCCATCTCGGAGAACGACGGGCAGGCCGTGGTACGTGTTCGCCAGTCGGGTCCGGCGCGCCACGAGAACTCCGATTTTGAGGTGTTCCTCTCACCGGACATACCGTTGACACTCGATCTCAAGGCACGCGAGGCCGACGTTCGGGTGAACGGCGAGTACCTGAAGGTGCAGAAGATCTACCTGGAGATCGATGCCGGTGATGTGCGCGTAACGCTGGGCCGCGGCTACGAGTCGGTCTGGGCCAGCCTGTCCACCGGTGACGCTCGCGTCAACCTGCGGCTGCCTTCGGGGGCAGGCGTGCGCCTGCTCGGACTGTTGCCCGAAGAAGATGTGGAGTGGGGCGACCTTCGCGTGATTCGGGGAGACTCGGCTGTTCAGACGGAAGGCTATGATGACGCGCCCGTCAAATTCACGTTCCAGGTCGAAGAACCCGTCAGGCAACTCTCGTTTGTGACCTACTGAGTTTCTCAAACGTCGAGAGGTCTACCTGCACCGGGTAGTGGCTGGCCTCAATCTCCGGCGAATCTTGCCTGAATGGCCTCCGTGGCTGCAGGCACGATCGTATCCCATTGTGCCTCATCCGTTTTGTTGACGCTGATGAAATTGGCCGTCATGAAGATGCTCGCCACACCTTCGATGGCCATCAGTCCCGCGGCCAGCTTGTCGCCACCGGCTTCACCGACGCTCCGGAACGAACGCGGCGAGCCATCGGTCGTAGGTCGGTCGAGCGTGAATTTCATCGCGTTGGGATTGGGCGTGGGCTGGACATCTATGGCTATCTCAGACATCGGAATCTCCTCATCCTGTGCAGTTTCGGACCCGCGCGCATCGCGCGTCGCTCCTCCTACTAACGATCGAACAGCCCGACGGGTCAATCGTTCCGCTGCGGATCACATCGGCCCCTGTCGCGGCCATTCAGTTCTTGACTTTGAGGTTTCGATCATGCCGCTTGATGGGGTCTGACGCGCATCCAGGCAGGCCGGTGCTCATGCGATTCAACGCATACCCCATCAAGCACTTGCATAGGCTCCGCCGGACCGGGTCGGCCATGCCGAATCATGTGGAATAAAGGGACCCCCGGGACTGTCCATACCGTGGAGCCGAATCACT
>JAUVRN010000017.1 GCA_030597645.1 Candidatus Zixiibacteriota bacterium | reverse complement strand
TCGTGATCGCCGTGTAGTCGCGGGCGATGATAGCGTCGTATGCGGCTCTGTGCAATGTGATTAACTTGACTCATATGTAGGGTGCCGGTATCCTTGGAGCTTCTATGGCGGGCAAGCCCATACCCAAACAGTATGACCCCCATACTGCTGAGAAAAAGTGGGGGGAGCACTGGATACGTAGCGGCGCGTACCGCGGCGATCCCGCATCCGAGCGGGAGGCCTACAGCATGGTCATCCCGCCTCCCAACGTCACCAACATCCTGCATCTCGGCCATGCGCTCAACAGCACCCTGCAGGACATCGCGATCCGTTTCGCACATATGCGGGGCTACGAGACCGAGTGGCTCCCGGGTGCGGATCACGCCGGCATAGCCACGCAGATCATCATTGAAAAACAACTGCAGGCCGAGGGAACCAGTCGTGAGCAGATCGGCCGGGAGGCCTTCCTCGAACGCACGCGCGACTGGGGCCTGGAGAACAAGGACCGGATCCTTCACCAGTTGCGGCAGATGGGGTGTGCCCTCGACTGGGAACGTGCCCGGTATACGCTCGATCCGGGACTGTCCGCCGCGGTGGTCGAGGTGTTCGTACACCTCTATGACAGGCAGCTGATCTATCGCGGACCGCGTATCGTCAACTGGTGTCCGTTGCACCGCACATCCATATCGGACGACGAGGTGGACACGCAGGATCGCCAGGGCAAGCTCTGGTACATCCGCTACAAGATAAAAGGTTCGAACGCGTACATCACGGTGGCCACGGCGCGTCCCGAAACGATGCTGGGCGATACGGCGGTGGCCGTCCATCCCGAGGACGATCGCTACACGGAGCTGGTCGGGCAGACGGCGATCCTGCCGATTATGGACCGCGAGATTCCTGTCATTGCCGACGAGTACGTCAAATCGGAGTTCGGCACGGGTGCCGTCAAGGTCACTCCGGCTCACGATCTCAACGACTTCGAGATGGGGCAGCGCCACGATCTGCCCGCCATTGAGGTGATCGGCGAAGACGGCGTCATGACATCCCGGGCAGGCAAGTATGCCGGTCTGGACCGGTACGAGGCCCGCAAGAAGATCATCCTGGAGTTGGACAGCCAGGGTCTGCTGAACAGGGTGGAGGACTATACGGTTCCCACGCCGCTGCACGACCGCTGCGGTACGCCCATCGAACCCCGGCTGTCGACGCAGTGGTTCGTCAAGATGAAGCCGTTGGCCGGACCCGCCATTCGCGCGGTGCGCGAGAACCGGCTGCGGTTCCATCCGGAGCACTGGGTAAAGACCTACCTCTACTGGCTCGAACACGTGCGGGACTGGTGCATCTCGAGACAGTTGTGGTGGGGGCACCGGATTCCCGCATACACGTGCGACGACTGTGGCCAGCTGGTCGTGGCGCGCGCGCACCCGGACGCCTGCCCCAAGTGCGCGGGCCACGATCTGGTGCAGGACCCGGATGTGCTGGACACCTGGTTTTCCTCGTGGCTCTGGCCCTTTTCGACGTTCGGCTGGCCCGAAACGACGCCGGAGTTGGCGACCTTCTACCCCACCCGTCTGCTCGTCACGGCTTCGGAGATCATCTATCTCTGGGTGGCTCGCATGGTCATGGCCGGATATGAGTTCGTGGGCGAACTGCCCTTCTCCGACGTGTACATCCACGGCACGGTGCGCGACGAACTCGGCCGCAAGATGTCCAAGTCGCTCGGCAACGGCATCGATCCACTCGACATCATCGACACCTTCGGCGCCGATGCCATGCGCGTGTCGCTGATTCTCTCGACGCCCGAAGGCCAGGACCCCTGGATCGGACCGAAAACCTTCGAAATGGGCCGGAATTTCGGCAACAAGCTCTGGAACGCCTCGCGGTTCGCATTCATGAACCTGGCCGACCACACACTGGAATCCCTGCAGTGGCGCGCGCCCAGAGGCAAGCAGCCCTCCATGGATCGCTGGATCCTGGGCCGGTTGGGCGAAACCGTGCGCACGGTCACCGAGTCGCTCGAGTCCTTCAGGTACACGTCGGCCTGCAAGGCCCTCTACGACTTCATCTGGCACGACTACTGTGACTGGTACGTCGAGATGGTAAAGGCGCGGCTTCGTGACCACCACGAGACCGAGGACAAGCAGCGCGCCCGCGACGTGACGGCGCATGTGCTGTACCGTTCGCTGCAAATGCTCTCTCCGTACATGCCGTTTCTTACGCAGGAGATTTACAGCCTGCTGCGTGAACACGTGCGGGACGACACGCCCGAGACCCTGTGGGATACGCGGTGGCCCGAGGCGGGCGATGTGTCCGTCGATGAGGCGCTGGCGCGGGAAATGGAATTCATACAGCAGGTGGTGGGGCAGGTACGGGTCATTCGCGGCGACATGAATGTGCCGCCCTCTACGCGCGCGCCTGTGCTGATTCGTACGGAGACCGAAGCACTGGCGGATGCCGTGGCCCACCATCTCGACTGCGTGGCCGAGCTGTCGCGGTCATCCAGGGTCGAGTACGGCACGGACGTTCGCAAACCGCCGCTGTCCGGCTCTGCGGTGGTGACCGGCGCCGAAATCTACGTGCCCCTCGAGGGCATCATCGACGTGGAGCGGGAGAAGACCCGGCTCAAGAAGGAACTCGACAAGTTGTCGTCTCTGCTCGAACGGACCGGTCGCAAGCTCCAGAACGACGCTTTTCTGACGCAGGCTCCACCCGAAGTCGTGGCCGCCGAAAAGACCCGCCAGGATGACTATCAGGCTCGCGTGGACAAACTTACACGGAGCCTGGAGCAATTGCTGGGGTGGTAAGGGATGAATCGGAGGCCGTGGCGTGTATAACATTAGAGGCCGGATAGGAGGAGTTGCCATGCGCAGGAGTCATGTTCTTGCCGCCATGGTGCTGGTCGTGTCTCTGGGTGCGCCCGGGGCACGGGGCGACGTAGCGGTTACCATCTACAATCAGAACCTGGGGCTGGTCACCGAGACCCGCCCGTTCCAGCTCGAATCGGGTATTCAGACCGTTCGCATGACCGACGTAGCGTCGGCCATCGTGCCGACCTCCGTCCGGATTCATTTTCCCCGCGGCGGTGTGGAGATCTACGAACAGAACTACCGCTATGACCTGGTCAATACGGCGGCCATTCTCCACCGGTACATCGATCGAACGATTCGCCTGATCGGCGAACACGGCATGTATGAGGGCACGCTGCTGTCCGCATCCGGCGGCATGTACGTGGTGCAGACCGACGAGGGCCTCAAACTCGTGAGTGCCGGCGACATTCTCAATGTCGATCTCGAGGAGCTTCCCGCAGGCTTCTATACCCGGCCCACGCTGGAGTGGGAGGTCGGCGCTTCGCGGGCCGCTACGGCCGATGCCGTGATCTCGTATCTGACCAACAGCATCTCATGGCACGCGGAGTATGTGGCTCATCTCAACGAGGACGACACGCGTATCGACCTCTCCGGCTGGGCGTCCATCGACAACCAGTCGGGTGCGACATACAAGGACGCCAAGCTCAAGCTCATCGCGGGGGACATCCATCGCGCGGTCGATCCGCGGCGGGCCCGGTACGCCGCGGAGATGGCCATACAGCGCAGCATGGCCCCGCCCAGAGCAGGCTTTGAAGAGCGCTCCTTCTTTGAGTACCACCTCTACGATCTGCCCCGGCCCACGACCATCGCCAACAAGGAAACCAAGCAGATCACGCTGTTTGAGCCCGCCAGTGCCTCCGTAGAAAAGAAATTCAAGTACCGGCCCTACCGGAACCAGGCGAAAGTCGCCGTGGTCGTCGAGCTCCAGAACAGCAAGGAGAATGGCCTCGGTATTCCGTTGCCCGCCGGACTGGTGCGGCTCACCAAATCCGACATCGACGGGACGTCGCAACTTCTGGGTGAAGATCGCATCGACCACACCCCGAAGGACGAAGAGCTGATCTTTGAGGTAGGCAACGCGTTCGACCTGACGCCGGAGTTTCGGGTCGTCCACCGCCGCGAGATCAGCAAGCGCGTTCACGAACAGGACGTGGAGATCAAGCTGCGCAACCACAAGGACGAGGCGGTGACCATCGAAGTGGAGCAAATGACGTCGCGCTGGGCCGAGTGGCGTATCACGACCTCGTCGCATCCGTTCGAGAAGGTGGATGCCGATACATTTCGTTTTTCCGTTTTGGTCCAACCCGACGAAGAAGTAGTATTGACCTATACGCTCCGCACCGGGGCATGATGATGATGGGGGACACACCAATGACACGATGGCTCTCGATTGCGCTGGCCCTGCTCCTCGTCGTACCGGCCACCGCCGGCGACGATGACTGCCAGACGCTCGACGTGTACATACGCAGCGCCAAGATCTACATGGGCGCCATGCAGAAGATTCCGGACTTCAAATCGGCGCAGAAGCAGCTGGACAAGGCCGTGGAGTGCTACCCCACGGCCACGCATCCGCGTTTTCTGTTGTCCAAGATATACTACCAGAAACGGCTCTACAGTCAGTTACTGGACATGGCCAGGAGCATCGATACGCTGGATGCCAAGAATGAATACCGGGACACCGTGTGGCAGATGCGCCAGGCCGCCTGGGGTGAATTGTTCAACAAGGGTGTCGACAGTCTCAAGGCCTCCAACGACATGGACGTCGCGCGCGCGGAAGCACAGGATGCAGGCGATGCGGCCCTCTACGACTCACTCACCAACGTGGGCCGGCGCATGCTCGAGAGCGCCAAGGGGCTCTTCCTCGCGGCGATGGACATGGATTCCACGCGGTCCGAGCCGTACCAGAACATCGCGGTGATCGACACGCGTCTGCAAAACTGGGACGAGGCGCTGGGCTGGTATCGGAGGTCGATGGAGACCAAGCCGGGCGATCCGGATCTGCTGCGCAACATGATCAGTCTCAATATGCGGCTGGGCAATTACGACTCGGCCAGGGTGTACGTGGACCAACTACTGGAGATCGAACCGGACGACCTGGAGGCACTCCTGAACAAGGCCGGGATCTTCGCCCATACCGATCAGCCCGATTCTGCCAGCACGGTCTTCGAGGCGATCATCGCCATGGATCCCAACAACAAGGACGTGTTGTTCAACCTGGCCGTGAACCAGGTGCAGGTGGCTCAGGCGTACGCCGACCAGATCACCCGGTACGGGCAGCAGGCCAACGGTTTCGCACAGGAGTTCAACACGGCATCCAAGGGCGGGGCCAAGCAATCGGAGCTGGACGCGATCCGCCAGAAGCAGTCCGATGCGGTCACCAATCTCAAAGAGGCCAAGAGCGACAGCGAGGAGGCCTGGGCCAAGTCCGAGGCGTTGTTCCAGCGTTTCGTCGCCCTCGACTCTACGGACGCGGAGGCGATGTATTTCCTCGGGCTGTCCGAATTTTGGCTGGAGAAGTATGAACTGGCTGCGCAGAACCTGCTTCGCGCCGTGGAACTGCGTCCTGATTACTGCGACGCCCTCAACGTGCTCGTGTACGCGTACATGAAGTCAGGCAAAGGCGAACTGGGGACAGAAACCAAGGCCAGATACAATGCCGCGTGTGGCCAGTAACATCCGCGTGCCGCACAGAAAGGCAGCGTGCCCCGCTGCCTTTTTTCTATAGGGACTCGTGAGCATAATCCGATACTGCGACGTGGCGCTGCGTCTGCCGGTGCGGCAGCTCTTTACGTACAGGATGTCTCCCTCGCTGGCGGATTTCGTGCGGCCCGGCTTCCGTGTGCTCGTGCCGCTGCGTCGCGACACGGTCACCGCGATCGTCCGGCGCGTCCACACGGACGAGCCGAGTGTGGCTGTGCGTGACGTCATCGACGTAGTGGATGCAGAGCCCTGTTTTTCGGATGATCTCCTGGCACTGGGTGACTGGATCGCGTCGTACTACTTCTGTGGTCCCGGTGAGGCGCTGTTCGCCATGCTGCCGTCGGGCCTCGGGGCACGGATCGACACCGTGTACAGTCACCATCCGGACCGGGTGCCGACCTCGAAACTTACACCCTCGGAGCGGCGGCTCTGTCTCCATCTCAGTGCGCATCCCGAACTCCCCCGCACGGAATTACTCGATGCGTTCCCGCAGCGCGACACGTCGCGCCGGCTGGAGAAGCTCGTAGCGCAGGGCACCATAGCGAGCCAGCGCCGTATTCGGCCACACCGCATGACTGCGCGGACCGAGCCGGCGGTGGAGTGGATCGGGGAGACCACGGATGCGTCGCTGCAGGGCGACGAGTTGGCCCGATATCTCATGAACGCTTCGCGACCGGTCACGTCCGGGTCGCTGACGGAGCAGTTTCCGAATGCGCCCCGTGTGCTGATGCGGTGGGCGCGTCGCAAACTCGTGCGACGAGTGCGTGTACCGGCACCTTATTGTCCCGAGCTGCCCGAGGTCGGACCGGAACCCGTGGCGAATCTGACCCCGGCACAGCATCGGGCGGTGACGGCCATCGCAGACGCGCTGGGATCTCATCACACGTTTCTGCTGTACGGCGTCACCGGATCGGGTAAGACGGAAGTCTACATCCGGATCATAGGGCAGGTCCTCGAAGCAGGGCAGACGGCGCTGTTTCTGGTGCCCGAGATCGGTCTGGCCTCGCACCTTCTGGCCCGGCTGACACCGCACTTCCGGGACCAGGTGGTGGTGCTGCATTCCAGGCTGTCCGATCGCGAGCGAGCCCTGGCCTGGCGGGCCGTGCAACAGGGCGCGCGACGGCTGGTGGTGGGTACGCGATCTGCGGCGTTGGCCCCGATCGACAATCTGGGCCTGGTCGTCGTGGATGAGGAACAGGATCCCTCGTTCAAGCAGGATCATCCTGCGCCCCGGTATCACGGCAGAGATGTAGCCATCTGGCGGGCACGCCGGCACAAGGCGGTATGCGTGCTCGGTACAGCCACACCCTCGCTGGAGTCCTGGCATCACGCACAATCGGGCAAATACAGGTTGCTGAACCTGCCGAAACGCATCGGCGATCGCCCGGTTCCCAGGGTGCACTGGATCGATCGAAAGATCGCGCCGCCGCAGACTCGTGGCGGGCTGATTACGCCCACGCTCGAGTCACAGATCCACTCGAGCATGGAGGCCGGCGAACAGGTTATACTCTTTCTCAACCGGCGAGGGTTCTCGGGCGCTCTGCGCTGGGCCCGGTGCGGGCACGTGCAGCCGTGTCCCGACTGTTCGGTGGCCTATACCTATCACCGTGACCGTCGCCAGCTTCGCTGCCACTTCTGTGGTCGCGCCGAAGCCGCGCCGACGGTCTGCGATGTCTGCGGCTCGGCGGACTTCGTGTTTCCACGTGCCGGGACGCAGCAGGTGGAACAGGAACTGACGGCGTTGTTTCCGAAGGCACGGGTGGCCCGCCTCGATCTGGATGTGGCGTCACGCCGCGGGCGTGCGGCCACCATTCTGGACGCCTTCGGCCGCCACGAGATTGACATTCTGCTGGGTACGCAGATGGTGACCAAGGGGTTGCACTTTCCACGCGTGGCACTCGTCGGTATCCTCAATCCGGATCTCACGCTCGACCTGCCGGACTTTCGGGCGGCCGAACGTACGGCACAGCAGGTGCTTCAGGTCGCGGGTCGGGCCGGACGCGGCGATCTGCCCGGCCGTGTGTACGCGCAGACGTGGGCGCCCGATCAACCGGTGTTCGCATTGTTGAAGCAGGGAGACTACGCGGCATTCGCGGCGGCCGAACTCCAGACGCGTGAACTGTTGCGGTACCCGCCCTACGACAGGCTGGTGGCACTCTGGTGCCTGGCCGACGCCGAGGACCAGGCCGAAACCGCGATCAAACGAGTGGCCGGTCGCCTCGGTCGAGTCGTGCCCGCGCCGTACCGCGTAGTCGGTCCGGCACCGGCGCCCATGCGGCGATTGCGTCGTCAGCATCGCTGGCAGCTACTGCTCAAGACCGCGCGTGTGGGCGCCACGCTCGCGCGGCTCGATCAGATCCTCACCGACACGCCCTCGGGCAAGGCTCGATTCAACGTGGACGTCGATCCGGTACATCTGCTGTGAACAACATCCTGACACGCGCGACGTCACAGGCGCGCCTCGGTGCCTCGTTCGGGGCGGGCGTCCTGGTGGCACTGGCCATGCCGCCGCTGCCGCTTGGATTTCTGGCACCGGTGGGCATCGCGATCTGGCTGTGGGCGCTGTGTGATTGCGCTACGCCGTTTCGCTCCGGCGTGCTGTTCGGTGTGGGATTCTGCACACTGACTCTGTTCTGGATCGGCTGGGTGACTGTGCCGGGAACGATTGCGCTGATTCTCATCTCTGCAGCCGAGTACGGCCTGCTCGCCGCTACGTACCGTCGCCTGATTCAGCGCCGCTCGGAGTGCGCCGCGTTCCTGTTCTTTCCGGCACTGTGGGTGCTGCTGGAAAAGCTGCGGGCCACCGGGTTTATCGGGTTTCCCTGGCTCAACGTGGCCCACACGCAGCTCGACTACCTGTGGCTCTACCAGTTCGTGGAGTTCACCGGTGATTACGGCCTTTCCCTCTGGGTGGTGGTGGCCGGCATTCTCCTCTATCGCTTGATAACGCACCGACGTACTCCTCATATCCTGGCCGCGGCGGCGTGGATCGTTGTTCCGCTCCTGTGGGGTGCGTGGCGAGTCGATCACCTGCCTCCGGTCACACGCACCGCGCACGTCGCGATACTCCAGGGTGATATCGATACCTACCGCAAGTGGGACGAACGCTACGTCGACACCTCGTTCGCGGTGTACGACTCCCTGACCCGGCAGGCCGCACCCGGAGCGGACCTGATCATCTGGCCGGAGACCGCCGCACCCACGTACCTGTACCAGTTCCGAACGCATCGTCTCTGGGCCGAAGCGCTGAGTACGGCGGTAGACAAACCCATCCTGGTGGGTACGCTCAGTTTCCGGCGTGCCCCGGACCACGACTACATTTACAACAGTGCCTACCTGGTACATCCGGATGGGCAGTGGGAAGGGCCGTACAGCAAGCGGCAGCTCGTGCCGTTCGGAGAGATGATACCGGGGTCGCAGTGGTTCCCCTGGCTGGCGACGATCGATCTGGGACAGGGCAATTTCGAGCTGGGGCCGGGACCCGTGGTGTTCGACTCGGCCGGCTGGCCGCACAGTGTGCTGATCTGCTATGAATCGATGTTCTCCGAGCTGGCTCGCGACCAGGTATTGCGCGGTGCCCGGTTTCTGGTGATCATCACCAACGACTCCTGGTATGGTCGCACTCCGGGCCCCGCACAGCACGCCGCCGTGGCCTCCCTGCGCGCCGCCGAGTTTCGCATGGGCGTGGCGCGGGCCGCCAACGGGGGCATCAGTCTCTGGACCGATCGTGCAGGCCGACGACGCAATGAGACGAAATTATTCGAACGCACCATTGTCAGAGGAGAGATACCCCTGGGTGACGGGTCGACCCTGTATGCCCGGATCGGACCGTGGCCGGTCTGGCTGGCAACCCTCTGGTCCATCGTTGGAATCGTGATTGCGTGGAGACCTCGAAGACGATGAAACGTATCGCCACAACGATCCTCCTTGTGTGCTTTGCGGCAACGCCCGCCTCCGCGAACTGGTCGGTCACCACCAACGTCAAGACGGTCCGCCGGCTGCTCGTCGATTCGCTGTCGGTGTGGGCCGTGACGCAAGGTGGCCTGTATCGCCAAGACACCTTGTATCGGATCGACACGCTGATGAGCGAGTCGTACGAGGTGTTCAATTCGGGATCCGGCCTGGGGGATCACGATCTGTGGGCGGCGGCTCGAGACCGCAACGTGTTCTGGCTCGGGGGCGCGCGAGCCGTGCTCACGCGCTTTGAGCCGGCCGGTGGTGCCGCCGCGAGGTTTCCGCTGGCACTGGGTGTCGGCAAGATCGAATCGTTGCTGTCGGATGGCGACACACTGTGGGTTGGGGCCGACATCGGCGTGGGCATCTTCCTCAAGAGTACCGGTGCCGGGCTCTTCAAAGAGGTCTACACGCGCCTGGGCAGTCTTCCGGCCGAGGTGGCCGCCATCGACATGGCGTTCTATCGTGGTTTCCTGTGGGTGCTGACCCCGTTCGGAATCGTTTCGGCCGATCCCGACAACCCGTCTCTGCACGTACCGGGTAGCTGGATGGATTACGCCGATCCCGACGGGGGTCTCGCGGCAGGGCGGCGCCTGGAGGTCCATCAGGACAGTCTGTACGTCGCCTCGGACAGTGGTCTCTACGTACTCGTCGATTCGTTGTTCCAGGCGAGGCTGACCGAGCGGCAGGTGCGTGACCTGTTTTCCGACTTCGACACGCTGTGGCTGGCTACCGATTCGGGCGTGTACTTCAACACGGTCGATACACTGGCACATCATCAAGCGACCAATTTCGGCGATTCCAGGATCGATAACATCGCCCGGGTTCCCGGCCAGGACATCTGGTTGTCGGCCGGCCGCAACAACCTCTTCACGTTCGGCTCAGGCGGTCCCTGGTGGCTGGAGATCGTCATCGATCAGCCCCACGGTACGGCCTTCGGCAGCATCGACTTTCTCGACGGCTATCTCTACGCCGCCCAGCCGCGGGCGGGTGCCGAGTTTCGACATACCGACGGGTGGTGGTGGACACTCCCGCGGGTCCAGGCAAGCCCGTCGGCGCCGTTGATGCAGGCGCGGGCTACCGCTGTCGACATGCTCTTCGCGAGCTGGGGACATGGTCTGTACCGGTTCGATCTGGTGGGCAATTCGTTTTCGCTGCGGCAGCATACTGCGCTCAACTCTGCACTCGCGCCGGTGGTCGATGACACCGCGTTCACGGTCGTCACGGCTGTCGCGCCGGACGCCTTCGGCGGTATCTGGGCCGCCAACCGCCAGACGGCGAACGGCCAGTCCCTGGTCTACTTTGCCCCCGACGATACCACGCAGCTGGCTTTCGACGACAGCGATGGACTGGCGGGGAACCGTCCCAACGTGCTGCTGCTGACCGACCGGGTCCGCTGGAGCGGGTATGACGGCGCCGGTCTCGGCGCGCTTGACTTTGCCGGCACACCCCTGGACAAGTCCGATGATGCCTTCCACCTGTACACGAGTACTCGGGACGGTCTCCCCAGCGACGTGATCCTGGCTCTGGAGCGGGATGCGCGGGGGTCGATCTGGGTCGGTACGCCCGGCGGGTTGGCGCGTGTAGACCCGGAGTTCTTCCCGTTCATCAGCCTCGACGTTGCGGATGTGCGCCCCGCCTCCAGCGAAATCCTTGCGCTCGTGATCGAACGCGCAGGCGGGCTCTGGGTGGGTACGGGTACCGGGCTCGCGTACGTGCCCGGGGGTACGCTCGCGGCCGACTCAACCTGGTTCGAGGGTTCGTCGGCGCTTCCAAATAACCGCGTGCTCAGCCTCGCGATCGACGACTATTCCCCGACGCTCTGGATCGGGACGCAAAACGGCATCGCCTCTCGGTCAATCCTCGTGGCCTTGACCTCATCTCCGCCCAACGTGTATCCGAATCCATTCCACATTCGTCACTCGGGTGCCTTCGCCCAGTTTGACGTGCCCGCCGAATCGCGTCTGGATATTTTCACGCTGGCGGGCGATTACGTACGCACGCTCGGCGAGCCGTACCGGTGGGACGGTCGCAACGATCACGGTACGTATGTCGCCTCCGGCCTGTACCTGTTCCGCGTCAAGTACCCGGACGGCACCGAGGCCAGCGGCCGGCTCGGTGTAGTGCGCTGACGTCGATGACCCGGCCTGCAGCCAATCCATTCGCCGGCGAGGAGTTCGCTCGCGTGTGGGACGGCTGGCGCGGCAGGCGTTGCCGTGCACTTGAAGCCGGCGGCCAGCGCACCATGTTTGTCGAACGGTCCCTCGGACCGCTCTGCACGCGCGCCGCCCTTCCGTACGGGATACCCGTGTTTCTCGATGATCACGAGCCGGGCCGACATGTTTGGCTGCGGAGCTTCTTCACCCTGCCCCGCTGTGTGCGCAGCAGCGCCTCACTGTTCGACAAGCCGCGACATGACTACAAAGGTGTGCGATGGCACACGACGGATCGAAGTCTCGTGACGCTGGACGATCGGTGGTGGAACCGGCTCGACAACGACGTCCGACGTCGGGCCCAGCGAGCCCGGGAGGCGGGCTGGCAGGTTACCGAACTGGATGCGGAGGCACTGGCGGCGTGGGGCGTCGCGTTCGCGGAGACAGACAGGCGGCACGAACAGCAGAGCAGGTTCGACCTGCCGTTCGTACAGCATCTGCGCCGGGAGCTGCCGGATCCGGATCGGCTGCGGTTGATCGCCGCGCACCGCGAGGCCGAGGCCGGTGCGCTGCACGTCATCCTGGCTGCGGGAGACTATGAGTTCAGCTGGAGCCTGGTCTCCACCGACCGCGCCCGCTCGGAGGGCATTATCCCGTTCCTGACGCTGGCCTGGTTCGAAGCCGCGCAGCGACGCGGGTGTCGGCTGGCGGATCTCGGGGCTTCCCCTTCGGCCGGTGTCACGCGCTTCAAGCAGTCCTTCGGGGCCGAGACGGCGACGCACTATACGGGTGTTCGCCGCTGGCATCTCACCGGGGGGCACACGTGAACATCCTGATGCTGGGCGATGCGCGCACCGAGCACCTCGCCCGCTGGGCCCGGCACTACCGCTCGCGTGGCGACACGGTCTGGGTGGCTTCGGCTCAGGACGGTCTCTCAGTCGACGTGTCCCTGCGACTCCCCCTCGGACGCGGCGCAGTAGGATACCCTCTGCTGGTTCCGGTCTTGCGGAGGATCATCGCAGAATTGAAGCCTGACGTTCTCGCCGCCCACTACTTGCCCAACTACGGACTGATGGCTGTACTCTCTGGTTTTCGGCCGCACATCCTATTTGCGTGGGGCAGCGACCTTCTCGTACTGCCAAAACGCGGTCTGTTGCAACGCTCACGGCTGCGGCTCGTCGCGACACGCGGTCAGGCGTTCCTGGTGGACGGCCAGGTGCTGGTCGAGCCGTTGGTGCGCCTCGGTGCGCCCGCAGAACGGGTCTACGTCTGTCCGTTCGGTGTGGACGACGACGTCATGGCCGCCGGTGCTGCCCCCCGCACTGTGCACTTGGAGTCGCCGGTGATCGTCAGCACGCGACGTCACGAACCGTCCTACCAACTGACTGACCTTCTGGAAGCGGTTGCGCGTCTGGACGACGGCGCGTGTGACGTTCGTCTGCAGGTGGCAGGGGAGGGAACGGATACGCCCGCCCTCAAACGCCGCGCCGAGGAGCTCGGGATCACCGATCGGCTCGAGTGGCCGGGTCACCTGTGCCGGTCACGCTACGTAGCTCTGCTGGCCGGCGCGGACATCTACGTGGCAACGTCGCCGTCCGATTCGACATCGGTGTCGCTACTGGAGGCTATGGGCTCCGGACTTGCCGTCATCGTGCCCGATATCCCCGGCAATCGGGAGTGGGTCGATGACGGCAGAAACGGTCTGCTCTATCCGTCCGGCGATGTGGCCGCACTGCGTTCGGCACTCCGCTCGCTGCTGGCACATCCCGAGCGCCGTCGCGCGCTCGGTGATCGAGCCCGTGCTCGAATCGAGCGCGATGGGCGCTGGTCCCACACCGTTCGGCGCGCCGACCTGTTGTTCGGTCAGCTCGTGAATCACTGACCAATGAAACGCGTCCTCATCATCGCCTTTCACTTTCCTCCGGCCGGTACCGGGGGCGTGGGACGTGCCCTCGCCTGGGTCAGGCACCTGCCCAATCTGGGCTGGCTCCCCACCGTACTTGCAGCCCGGCCTCATCCCAACTGGCCACACGATGACTCTCTGGTGGATCAGGTGGGATCCGGCGTTCGCGTCGAGCGGGTGCGTGCCTGGGATCCAAGACCCGATGTGTTGCGGGGAATCGAGCATCGTGAGCTGACCTTTCTCTGGTATCCTGCCGCGTATCGAGCGGGCCGTCGTATTCTGCGCGATACGC
>JAUVRN010000371.1 GCA_030597645.1 Candidatus Zixiibacteriota bacterium | reverse complement strand
CTGCGTGAATCTGTGATCGGGCAGAAGTGATTGCCCGGGACCCTGTCGCAGGTATTTTCCGGCCAAACGACGGTCACCCTTGCCGTGGCAGGGATTCGCCGCCGGCACGGGAGACTCATGAACCTGCATCAGCACACACTTGTTCTCGCAGCGATCCTCGCGACGGGTCTCGGTGTATCGGCCTGTGTCACCTCCGAACCGCGCCCGTTCGATGCCCAGCGCGCCCTGGCCGACGTAGAGAAGCAGCTCGCGTTCGGCCCGCGCGTTCCGGGCACGGAGGCACACAGACGTTGCGCGCAGTGGCTCGCCAGTGAACTGCGCGCCACGACCCAACATGTCGTGGCCCAGGAGTTCCGTCTCGTTCCACCCGGCGATTCGGTCTCGCCCGCACCGACCGACACGCTCACGCACTGGAACATCATCGCCGCGTTCAACCGCGAGAGTACGGATCGCATCATGATCTGTGCGCACTGGGACAGCCGGCGCTGGGCCGACCAGGATCCGGACAGCGCGCGGCACAGGGATCCGGTGCCCGGCGCCAATGACGGCGGCTCCGGGGTAGCGGTCTGTCTCGAGCTCGCGCGAATCATGGGGGAGTCTCCGCCGCCGTTCGGCGTCGACCTGGTGCTCTTCGACGGGGAAGACCAGGGACGTCCGAGTCACCCGGAGGAATTCCTCATGGGATCCAAGTGGTACGTACGGCAGGCGCCCGGGTACCGGCCCCTCGCCGTGATCCTGCTCGACATGATCGGCGATCGGGATCTCGGCCTGCCGCGCGAAGCGTACTCCGACACGCTGGCCCCCGCGCTCACCGACCTCGTGTGGCAGTCCGCAGCACGGCTTGCGCTGCCCGCCTTTACCGACAGCATCGGAGGAGCGGTCGTAGATGACCACCTGCCGTTTCTGTTCAGCGGCATCGCCGCCGTCGATATCATCGACTTCTCCTATCCACACTGGCACACCATCGAAGACACCACAGACAAAGTCTCCGCAGAGAGTCTCGATCAGATCGGCAGACTCATTCGCGAGTTGATCTACTACACTCCCGTCGAAGACTTCCGCGCCGCGTCCCGGGTCGTTCCACCACAGGGTTGAGGCGGGGTTGCACCACCTCACACTTACACCTTCCGAGCGCCGGGCGTTGCTGGTACTGCTCGCGCTCATTCTCGTGGGCAGCATAGTGCGGACCGCCAAACACATCTGGCCGCAGCGGTTGCCTGGCTATCACCTGCAGGTCGATACGCTGGCCGCCCTGCCGACCCAGCCGCCCGTCGATGTGGCACAGCGCAAGCTCGAGCGGGGTATCGATCCGAACTCGGCGCCGCAGGAAGATCTCGAACTCCTTCCGGGCATCGGGCCGGCCCTGGCCGCGCGCATCGTCGCCGATCGCACTGCCCATGGTCCGTACGACAGCGCCCGAACACTGACACGTGTTCCCGGTATCGGACCGGCTCTGGTGCAGAAGCTTACACCGCACCTCAGATTCCCTTGACTGCCCCGCTTGCTCCGGCGCTAATTGAACCAACTATGAGCGCTCATACGCCTCTCTTCTCCGGCAGCTACCGTCATGGCCCCGATGAAGTTACGATATGCATCCGTTCCTGCGGCGAGGCCTGGGAGGTGGCGTCGCTTTCCGCCTCCGACGAAGCGACGTGTGCGTTCGCCACCGACGAGGGCAGTGTCGCATCGGTCTTCGCGGCGCCGCGAACGGGGACCGACCGGTATCCGGATTGGGCCCGGTTCGAGTGGGGTACCCGCCAGACCCGCAACAGCCCGCCGAGGCGACGCGTCTGGCGAATCGCGGAAGATCGCGACTGGGCCCTGTTCCTGGGACAGGCCAGCCCCGATCGGTCGGACGTCGAGACCTATCCACTGGCTGCCGCTCTCTGGCGGGGCTGGTGCCGTTCCGCAACCGCGATCCCCGTGGCGCTGCTCTGGCCGGCGGACGTGCGGGCCCACGTCTGGCTGGTAACGCCCGGCAAGATGCCGCTATACTTCGCTGTGGCCGGCCGTTTGACACCAGACGCGGTGATGCTTTTGCTGGATCACCACACCGACACACGTCGCCTGGCGCTCGATCTGGGCGGTACGTCCACAGACTTCGAAGACGCGGCACGGGCGCTATTTCCCGGACCGGTTCGCCGGACCGAGCCGTTCGGTCATCTCCGGGTGGACGAAGCGCTGCGCCCGGCGATACAATCCCATCGGGCTCCCGATCTGTTCCTGCCTGCGCTCGGGGCCGCTCTGGCGCGGGCCGAGGGTGCGCCCGCGGTCTGGATGCCATGCGAATCGTCGCTGGAAGTCGCGGCGGACGACGCCTGAAGTCGGTCGCCGGCCGTGGCACACGTCCCACCCCGGACCGGGTCCGCGAGGCGCTCTTTTCGATTCTGGCTGACCGCGTGTCGGGGGCGCGATTTCTCGATCTGTACGCCGGCACCGGTGCGGTGGGACTGGAAGCCCTTTCCAGGGGCGCCGAGTTCGTACTGTTCGTGGAGTCGGATCGGGTGGCCCGTGCCGTGATCGAGGAAAACATCGCTCACCTGGAGTTTGAAGATGTGTGCCGAATGATGAGCCGAAGACTGCCCGGCGCCCTCGAATCGGTGGCCGAACGGGAGAGACCGTTCGACCTCGTATTCGCCGATCCGCCCTACCGCACCGGCTCGCCTGACCGCTTGCTGGCATCCGACGCGCTGGCCGGTGTGACGGCACCGGGCGCGCTGGTCATCATGGAAACCGAAAAAGGAGCCGGCCGCGATATCGGTTCGTGGCAGCAGGTCGACGCACGCACGTACGGCGATACGTCCCTGCTGTTCTACAAGGCAGGTGAGGAGTCATGAGCATTCGACGCGCAGTCTACCCGGGAACATTCGATCCAGTGACCAACGGTCACGTGGACGTCATCCGGCGGGCCCTCCGCCTCTTCGATCGTCTCATCATTGCGGTGGCGGCCAACCCTCAGAAAGAACCCTTCTTCACACTGGCCGCCCGCGAGTCGATGGTACGCCAGACCGTTCGCCGCATCCGGAACGTGCGGGTCATTACGTTCGAGGGATTGCTGGTCGACCTCGTTCGAGATCAAAACGCGGTGGCCATCGTGCGCGGACTGAGGGCGGTATCCGATTTCGAGTTCGAGTTCCAGATGGCGCTGGCCAACCGGGAGTTGTTCACCGACGCGGAGAGCGTTTACCTGATGCCGTCCATCGAATACATTTTTG
>JAUVRN010000406.1 GCA_030597645.1 Candidatus Zixiibacteriota bacterium | reverse complement strand
ATGGAAGTTTGATCTGTGCCGCCGTGCGGACCTGTAAACTCGCGCAGCCTGTTCGCTAGATTGGACTCATGATTTGGATCTGTCGTGAGCGCGAGAGCTTTTTGGTACAGGCGAATCTTAGCCTCGGACTGATCCGGGGGCAGTTGATCCGCGCGTCGCTGAAGGAGTTCTGAGCGTCTTGCCGCCGACTCTATACCGTGCGGTATTCGCATCCACATCAGCATCAGGATCCAGCAGCCGGCGCCCAGCCAGAGGATGTTGAGGATCTGGTTTGCCGTCTGCTCTGCATTCGTGCCAGATACTTCTATCAACCCCAGGATGGTCTTGGGGCGTGGCGCGACCACGTCGGCGATACCTCTGGTCAGGCTCGGTGCCAGAAGCCAGAGGAAGAGTACGGCAAAGATGAGCGCAAGGTGTGCCCGGTGCGCAGACCGCATCGTGTGCCACGCGATGGCCGGCTTGCGCAGCAACACCGGCGCCAGACGGATCGAGTCTAAGGTTCCCTTTAGACGGCGAACCAGCCACCGGAGCGTAGCCGCCCCGCGTTTGAGGGCACTCACGCGGGCCTGTCTCCGCTTCCTGTCTGCGACAGAGGTGCAGGCATGGGCCTACTCGACGCGATCAGGAGGATTGCTCCACGACAGCCGGCCCAGTTTCCGACTCGGTGGACTGCAGTGGAATGGAGTCGGGAGCAGTTGAGAGCGTGTCGAGTGTGGGCTCCGCCTCCTCACCCGTGGTCGGATTATCCGCAGCCATGTATGCCGTGGAGTCCATCAGCACAGTGGGCTCATGATATGCGATGACCGACCGTGCGAGATCGGCTTCGTCGCCCAGCACCTTGTACACCGTATTCCAGCGCGTGTCGTAACGGCCGGATGAGACGCGGGCTGCATCGACGGGACCGGGGCTGCCGTCCGGTGCGACGATTCCGGTCTGATGGGCGG
Organism: Candidatus Zixiibacteriota bacterium; assembly: GCA_030597645.1. Lineage (GTDB taxonomy): Bacteria > Zixibacteria > MSB-5A5 > JAUVRN01 > JAUVRN01 > JAUVRN01. Next base: position 2,019 of record JAUVRN010000406.1, on the reverse strand, counting down.
CGGTCCGCCGTACAAACGCCGAGTGGCTGAACAGCTTCTCGAACGCAAGTCCGTCGATGACGACCGTATCCCCCAGGGCGCAAGCAGGATCCTGATGGCTCAGCTCCGCGAGCAGCGTATTCGCATAAAGGGCACGGGACTCCAGGTCATCCGAGGTTATCACATACCGAACGCCATTCGATCGGATGAACTCATCGACTCCGGTTCGACGCAGCAGCACGTCTGCCATCTCGTGGCCCACTGAGCCCGAAAGATCGTGGCAGGGCGCCTTGATGGTGTACTGTCCCTGGATGTTGTAGAGGAGGACGTGGTCGTCCTCGTAAGCCAGCTTGTTGATACCGTTCGAGAGACCCGTCAGGAGGACCTCGTCGCGCGTCACGGCAGGCACCCCGGCTCGCACGGTGGCACCGAACATGTGTGCAAGCACCAGACTCACCACGAGCGCTTGTACGGAATGCTGTACCTTCAGGTCCTTCTCGATGTAGCGCACTATGATGGCGATGAGTGCGGGCAATACCGGGACCAGGTAGCGGATCACCGGTTCCTGGGGAGGCACGAGCAGGAACAGGATGGCCAGCGGAGCGACCAGCAGTAATTCGCGTGAGTAACGAGGTGCGCTCCATTCCACCAGCATGACCAGGATCAGCACGGCACCGACGATGTAGATCAGCCCCTGGCTGTTCCACAGCGCAGTGAGCGTGACTGCAAACCGGCCCGGCCACGTCGTCGGTTCCTGGATGTAGAGAATGATCGGTTTCAGCAGCGCCGTGGGTACCAGGCTGCCGCCGGCGATGAGCATGTAGCCGTGATAGAACACCATCGGCGCCAGGCCGGCGAGCATCCAGGGCACCAGCCGCTTTGGCGTATCGGACTGGAGCATGATGTAGAGGCTCACCACGATCGTGACCAGGAATAGTTCCGGTCGGACCAGGTATAGCATACCCGAAACCAGCAGCGCACGTTCCTGCTGTCGTTCCGTGATGTAGTAGTAGAGCAAGGCCATGGCGAAAAACGCCAGCCCCGATTCGAAGAGTTGAGATACACTCAACAGCATACCGGCGCTCAGGATCGCCAGGAGCGAGGTCAGCAGAATGGTGCGGATGCCCCCCTTGATCGCCCGGTTGAGCACGATCAGACCGACGCCCACCAGCAGAAAATTGACCAGCTTGCTGGCCAGAATCCAGTGCTGGCCGAAGAGGGCGTGGATAGGGGCGTGGATCAACACGTGCAAAGGCGATGTGGCGCCAAAGGCCACCGTACCGGGCTGGAATGAGAACGGCAGGTCGAAGAAGTTCTTGAAATACGTAAAGTAGATCGCGGATGTCGGCGAGTAGCTGTCATAGTACATGACAAACGCCGGCAGCAGGGCCAGGATTACGACGAGGTAATCGGCGGCCTTCGATTTGTTCAGACGAGCGGTCCAGTCTATGCGCTTGCCGCTTCCCGTTTTGGTGGCCTGTGCGGCTTCCGGAGCCGCCTGGGGCTTGGAATGTTCCATACCTCAGTATCGACCATTCCAGGGGGGGGCTGGACCCCTCGGGAGGCCGCGTCAAATCAGGCTTCTGAGCGGATGGCGGGACGCTTCCGGGCCTTTTCTCCCTCGCTCCTTGCCGGCAGCCCTCTTGCTCTGCCTCGCTATTATGAAGGGGATTCGTGAAACCACTTCTGACTCACGGTACTTGCTCGGAAGCTACTTACCAGGCGAGTGAGTTGACCGACCGAGCAGCGTCAGACCGACGCCTCCCAGAATCAGGATAGATGCCGCAATGAATCGAACCGTCATGGGCTCGGACAGCAAGAGTACGCCGCCCAGGGCGGCCAGAACGGGCACAGATAGTTGTACCGTGGCGGCACGCGTGGCCGTGAGCCCTCGCAGGGCCGTATACCAGATCACGTAACCCAGACCCGAGGCGATCGCGCCGGACGTTAAGGCCAGGCCGATTCCGTCGGTTGTGATGCGAACGTCTCCCAGATTGATGAGGCTCACCACCAGCACCATGGGAACGGTACGCAGGAAGT
>JAUVRN010000415.1 GCA_030597645.1 Candidatus Zixiibacteriota bacterium | reverse complement strand
GATTGGTGAAGATCTTGTGGTTGACGAAGTACACCTCACACCGGATCGGCGACTTGAAGCCCCAGGGCAGCGACAGGGCTCGGGTGAGGATCGGGATATTGAGGCTGGAGAGCGTGTGGCGGCCGGGGCCGAGTACGTCGTAGCCTTTGCCTGATTTGAAGAAAACGCCCGACTGGCTTTCACGCACGATGAGCTGAGCGCCGGCTTTGATATCGGCCGAACCGGATTCCGGCCAACGGTAGACCATATCGGTACCGGACATGTCTACCCATTCGATCACTTCCATTGCGACGGACATGGGATTACCTCTTCTGGAGTCTCCGATTGATATCTATTCCCATGTATCGGCCGGCGGCCGAAGGGCTTGCGCGGGCGCGTCCCGTCCCGGACAGGAGCGGCTGATCGGGCTGTTCAGGATCTGAACACGTGGGCGCAGCACCTGGCCGGGAGGCGGAATCGATTGACTCAGCCGGGAGGCCGGGGTATGTACCGTGGGCGCTGGACAGCGCAGGAAGGACAACCCGAGGTGCATTATCCACACGTGACCATCGCCGCAAAATGTCTGCTGGTGCTGTCGTTCGCCATGGCGGCTTGCGGCGGATCGGGGCGACAGGATGGGCCTATGATCGCTGAGGGCCAGAACCGGCTCGCGCTGGAGAAGAGTCCGTATCTATTGCAACACGCCAACAACCCGGTGAACTGGTATCCCTGGGGCGAAGAGGCGTTTGCCGCGGCACGGGAGCAGGACAAGCCGATTTTTCTCTCCATCGGGTACTCCACCTGTCACTGGTGTCACGTCATGGAGCACGAGTCCTTCGAGAATGATTCGATCGCTGCGCTCATGAATGAATTGTTCATCTGCATCAAGGTGGATCGCGAGGAACGACCCGACGTCGACCAGATCTACATGAGCGCTGTGCAGGCGATGACGCGGGGATCGGGCGGCTGGCCGCTGTCCGTATGGCTGACATCGGACCTGAAACCCTACTTCGGAGGGACCTACTTCCCGCCCGAGGATCGTTACGGCCGGCCCGGGTTTCCCGCGGTACTCACGCAGATGGCTGACGTCTACAGGAACCGACGTGCCGAAGTGGATCGGGTCAGCGGCAACATGGTGGAATACCTGCAGACCAGTCCGCAACCGGGCGAGGGTGTGCCGGGTGACAGCACTCTGCAACGGGGGTACGAACAGAACCAGGCCGGTTTCGATCGTACCTGGGGTGGGTTTGGCGGTAGACCCAAGTTCCCCCGCAGCATGGGGCTCTCGTTCTTGATGCGATACTACCTGCGCAGCGGGGAGGATGACGCGCTGCACATGACCACGCTCACCCTCGACAAGATGGCGGGCGGCGGGATGTTCGACCATCTGGGAGGCGGTTTTCACCGCTATTCAACCGACGAACGCTGGCTGGTGCCCCACTTCGAAAAGATGCTGTACGACAACGCCATCCTGGCCCGAACGTATCTGGAGGCCTACCAGCTAACCAGAGTCGAGCGTTATGCGGATGTCGCCCGGGCCATCTTCACGTATCTGCTGCGTGACATGCAGGCACCCGGTGGTGCGTTCTACTCCGCCGAAGACGCCGACAGCGAAGGGGAAGAGGGCACGTTCTACGTCTGGTCGCGTGCTGAGATCGACGAGTTGCTCGGTGAACAGAGTGACGCGTTCTGCGATTACTATGACGTGACGGCCGGCGGCAATTTCGAAGGGCACTCGATTCTCTGGACGCCCCGGCCGCTGACCGAGGTGGCCGCGGAGCATCAGATCGACGACGCCACGCTGGCCCGCCAGCTCGCCGACCAGCGCGCCCGACTGCTCGAAGTGCGCTCGCGGCGTATTCGACCTCACAGGGACGAGAAAGTGCTGGCCGCCTGGAACGGGTTAGCCATGGGCGCATTTGCCACGGGTTACCAGGTGCTCGGCGACCAGGCCTTGCTGGACGCGGCACAGAGCATCGCCGAGTTCCTGCTGGAGGAGATGTGGGATGGAAAGACACTCAAGGCACGCTGGGCCGACGGCGAAGTGCGCTATGATGCCTACCTGGACGACTATGCGTTCGTCGCCTGGGGTCTGCTCGATCTGTACGAAGCGGGTTTCGAAGCGCGGTACCTCGAGGCGGCGTTCGACATCCTGGACGCGGCGGAGAAGCACTTTGCCACCGCAGATGGTGGCTACTACTTCGCACCGGAAACCAATACCGAATTGCTGACCCGGTCACAGGAGATTCACGACGGGGCGCTCCCCTCGGGCAATTCCGTGATGGCACTCAATCTGCTGCGCCGGGCCGAGTTTTCAGGTGATCTCGCGTATCGCGATCGTGCGCTGAAGCTGTTCCAGGCATATCACGATCAGATCCAGGCCAATCCGGCCAGCTACTCGCAAATGCTCTGCGCCCTCGACTTTGCCCATGGTCGGCCGAGGGAGATCGTCATTGCCGGTACGCGCGACAAGGTCACGCCGTTCCTGAAGGCGTTGCGCCAGGAGTTCGCGCCCAGCAAGGTCGTGCTCCTGAGTACGCCCGGTGACGACGACCTCGCCAGGCTGGCTCCGATCGTTCGCGGCAAGACGAGCGGCGATCAGGGTGCCATGGCGTACGTGTGCAGGGACTTCACCTGCAAGCAGCCCACCTCCGATCCGCAGGAGATGCTGGCGCAGATGCGCTAGTGTCCTGATTCAGGACGCCAGAGCAATCCCGTGGCCGTGAGGCCAGTAGCAGGCTGGAGCCAGGGTGTCCATTCGCTACTTGATCCCACCGCCCGGCGGGGTTACGAGTACACCCCGGGGGTGGCACCGAATTCGTACGGAGGAACCATGTACCGCCTGTACTTCTCAATACGCAATCTGATCACAGTCTGTCTGTTGTGCTGCGTTTCGT
>JAUVRN010000206.1 GCA_030597645.1 Candidatus Zixiibacteriota bacterium | reverse complement strand
GTGCCGAGGTTGTTGGTGAGGTCCGCGAAGACCATACGGTCGCTGAGTTCGCGAGCCACGCCGATGGCCTCGTCATAGGTGGCTTCGGCTGCCTCGAATTCGCCAAGCTCCACAGACACCACACCGAGATTGCGAAGAGCCTTGCAGAGCGTGGCATCGTCGCCGAGCCGGCGGCAGGCGCCGATGGCCCGCTGAAGATAGCCGAGCGCACGGTCGTGATCGCCTTGCTTGGCTAAGAGCTGGCCCACCTGCATAAAGGTCTCAGCCCGTACCGCCAGGTGGTTGGAGTCGCGGCAGTATCTGAGGACCTCGTGGTACTCCTTGAGCGCCTCGTCGTGTTTGCCCTGCGAGGCCAGCGCCTTACCCATCTGAGAATGCAGTTTGAATCTGAGTTCCAGCGAGAACTCCGGCAGACCCTTGGCGCTCCAGATGTCCTGGATCGCGATCAGGTAACGCACCGCCTTTTCGAATTCGAAGCTTTCGTTGGCCTCGGTGGCGAGCTGGAGCAGCTGCCACAGCGTATCCGCCCAGTTCTTGCCGACATCGGGCAACGGCAGATACTGGATCGCTGGGTTCGAATCGGCGGCGGGCGCCTTGGCGCTGGTCTGCGGTTTGCTCATTGTCCTATCCCAGGGCCTCGATCACTTCACGCGCTTCGGATTCACCGTGGGTGGCTCCGATTGCCCTGTACTGATCGGCCGCACTCCTGGCCTTGGAACGAGCACACGGAAGGTCACCGGCCTCACGGGCAGATCGCGCCTGTTCGAGCAGCACGTCCGCTACCAGCCCGCTGAGATTGTGTTCTCTCACGGCCGGCAATATTTCCGCCAGCAGCTTGTTGGATGTCTTGATATCCCCCTGCGCACGCGCAATGAGTGCCTCGATCAACGCAAGCTCCATCGCCAGCGCCTTGGAATTGAGGCCGGGGAGGATCCGCCGTGCGGTATCCACCACAGATTTCGCGAGGTGGGCCTCGTTCTGGGCCAGATAGCACTTGGCGATGTTCTGGTAACAGATTTCCACCAGGTGCTGGTCCTTTTCCGTGAGCGCGATCGACAGGGCCTGGTTCAGACTATCCTGGGCATCGGCAAACTGTCTCAGCTCCGTCTGGGCGAGCCCGATATTCAACAGGACGTATCCCTGTCGTATCGCGTTGCCCGCGGTGCGGAAGTCCGCCAGGCAAAGCCGGAACGTGCTTACCGCCTGCTCCGCCATGCCCTGCGTCGATTCGATGGCCCCCATCGTATTGAGGACCGTGGCGCGCAGCTCGAAGTCTTCGGCCGTGGACGCCCAGTCCAGGGCGTTACGGCAGAGTTCCTGGGCCTGAGTGTATTGGCCCGCCTGAAAGAGTGTATTGGCCCGGTTGCGGGCACACTCCGCAGCGCCTTTGTAGTTTTGCACGCTCACAAAAACGCGCTGAGCCTCCAGGTGGTAAGACTCTGCCTGATCCCAGTCAGACTGCATCATCTTGACGCGGCCGATCTCCTTGAGCACCTGAGCGCGAAGCTCAGGGTCACGATCGGCTTCGTCCGACTGGACCGCTGCGTCCAGCAGTTCCTCGGCTACGGCCGGATTGCCCTGCTTGAGCCAGCCGCGGGCCAGATCCAGCAACGTGGGGCCGTCGGCGATGCCGGAGCACACGTCGCCGGGGGTCGAGTTAAGTAGAAGTTGGGTCATGATCCTCTTCATCCGTCCTGAGTCGTTTCCGTTCCTGCCTACTCGCCACCCGATTTCGCGTCCGAGATCAATCCGTAGGCCGAAAAGTGATTCAACTGAGCCGTAACGGTTTGGTTGACCTGATCAAGAGCACATTCCACGTTTTCCCACGTACCCGCAGCGTCGTTGCGCCACGCGATCCGGATAGTGGACTGGTCGATACCTGTGAGCTCGGCATCGCGATAGGACATCGTCACGGTGACCGGCACGCCGAAGACCAACCCGCTGGTACCGAATTCGTTGTAGAACACTTCATCGTCAGGGATGAAGATCCAGAACAGAGTGTCACTCGACACGGCAGCCGGCGGTACATCGAGTACCACGTCGAGCAGCACCAGCTGGCCGCCCGTAGCGGAGGACATCCACTGTTCTGCGTAAAGATTGATTGGACTTGCCGCCCCGGCGCCGCCGCGCGATACGCGACTCAGAAGCACCGGTTCGCCGTCCGACGACGCGACCGGGCCGACGGGCGTCGTGGAGCAGCCCACCAGTGCCAGCACGCCGAGGATGGCGGCAAACCTGACTGCTTTGGACCTGAACATCTCGAACCTCCTCGCGAAACTGTGGTGATTTCTCATGCCGACTGGACGTAATGCAACGTCGGTGCCGGGGCCCGATCATATAGTTATAGTATTGTGGGATAAGGACTTCCGTCGTTCCGCGGCGTGTTCAGGCGGCGGTCAATCGCGGGTCGGGGTGGAACGTCGTGGACCACCGGCCCGGGGAATGGTCACCGAACCGGATCGCTCCATTGGGTTTAGCCCCGGTTTTATGTCACTGCAACGAATCGTTCCAGCGTTACACAATACGTTTGTTTTGATCCAGCCCTGCGCTGTCGATGAGGCGCCTGAGACGAGGCCTGGAGATGCCCAGGTACTCGGCGGTGCGTGATCGATTCCAGTCGAACATGTTCAAGACCTGTTTTACCGCTTCGACTTCGATCTCCCTGAGAGTGATTCCCTGGGTCGGTATGTCGATGGTGATCCGCTGCCGGTCCGCCATGTCGAGGCGATCCTTGTCAATCGCCAGGCCGATATCGCCGGGCTCGATGACACCACTCTTATTGAGAAGGACCGCGCGCTCTATGACATTGCAAAGTTCGCGCACGTTGCCCGGCCACGAATGCACTTTCAGTATTCCGTAGGTCTCCGGTGCGATGGCCAGGCTCGGCTTGCCGTAGTTGGTACCGTAATAGCTCAAATAGTAATCAGCCAGATCAGGAATGTCCTCCGCGTGGTCCCTCAGCGGCGGTACGGTAATAGAGAGGAGATTGAGCCGATAAAAAAGGTCCTCGCGAAACCGGCCCTCGGACACCACCTCTTCCAGGTCTCGGTTGGTCGCCGTTACCACGCGGACGTTGACCTCGGTCTCCGCGACACTGCCCACCCGCCGCAGTTTCTTGTCTTCGAGCACCTTGAGCAGCTTGGCCTGAGCGGCAGGCGTGAGATCACCCACTTCGTCCAGAAACAGCGTGCCGTTCTGGGCGAATTCGAACAGCCCCTTCTTGTCCACCTTGGCGTCCGTGAATGCGCCCCTGACGTGGCCGAACAGCGCGGACTCGAACAGCTCGTCAGGAATGGCCGAGCAATTGACGTCGACCAGGTTGTGCTCCCGGCGGACGCCCGAGTTGTGAAGAATCCTGGACACCAGGCTCTTTCCGGTACCCGTTTCGCCCAGAATGAGCGCGATTGGAAAATCAACCTCAGAGAGTGCCTGTACCATGCTCTGGATTTCGCGCATCCAGGTAGACTCGCCGACGAGCGCATCCATATTGAATCGCGACGATGAATCGTCTTTTGCGGACGAACCTTTGCGGGGCGAGCCGGTCTGTTCCAGGCTGTTCAACAATTGATGCAGCCGCTCGAGGCACTTGTCCGGTGAGAGGATCTCGGTGACACCGAGCTTGGCGTAGTGGGCCACGTCGAGTTCGGGATTGCGCGAGCTGCCTACCACATCGGCGATGCCGTCGGATTTGGCCAGGGACACCAGGAATTGCGGCGGCGTAAACCGCGGATCGTCGAGATCGATGAATACGTGAGACCGGGTGCCCTGTTGCTGCACCACGGCGGGCTGATCCATAAACCGCAGCGATACATCGCTATTGGCATATTCGTCTGCGAGCTTCTTGCGCTGAGGTGGCGCAAGAACGTCGCCGTACATAATGGCAGCCTTGGACATACTCCTGACCAGTCATTAGAATATCGGAAGTATGCGCGCCCCCCTGAAGCAGGTAAGCTGCTGTAACGCAAGACGTTTTGTCGTGCGCTTATGGTGTCCCGATCAGGCGGAGCCTCTATCAGCCGGGAGGCGGCGGATGAAGCTGCATCCAGGCATCGATGCCCCCGGTTACGTGGGTCACGGCGTAGCCCTTGCTTGCCAGGAGGGCGGCCGCATAACGTGATCGATTGCCCGAGTTGCAGTACACGTACAATTCGCGATCCGGTGGAAGCTCCTTGGGACGGGCTCCCAGAAGGGCGTGGGCCAGGTTGCGGGCGCCCGGGATCGGTGGCTTCGGGATCAGTTCCGAGGACCGCCTTACATCTACGGGCAGCATGCCGGGGTCCTTCAATCGGGCAGGCAGATCCGCCATGCCGATTTCGGACACGGAGGAGAGTCGGCCGTTGCTCCCTGCCCGGCTACGGAACTGATCGGGTGTGACGTATGCATCCAATCGGTCGATCCCCACGCGAATACAATGGCGAACTACTTCATCCAGGTGCTGCGGATCGACGATGAAGCTCACCCTGGACTCCGGCGACACGTACGACGCCACCAGCGTCGAGAAGGCGCTCGTCAGCGGTATGAACAGGGATCCGGGCAAATGTCCGGCGCGAAAGTCCTCCCACGAACGGGTATCGATCACCGTACACTCCGGGTTGTTAACGCGTTCGGTGAATGCGTCTATGTCGGCCTGTTGAGGTCGCGGCCACTCCGCTAGCAACGGAGGTCCCAGGCGGTTGAGCTGTTTCATGCGCGCGAAGTACGGCGGTGCTTCAGGTTGCCCATCGAGAATGTAGCTGATGAACTCCTTGCGATCCCGGGCTGCGCGGAGGGATGGATTGGTGG
>JAUVRN010000154.1 GCA_030597645.1 Candidatus Zixiibacteriota bacterium | reverse complement strand
GAATTCGTCCATCACCTGCGCCACAATGTCCGGGCACGCGTCGTAGAACGAGTTGCACGCTTCTCGCGCCTGGAAGAAGGCATCGGGATTCTGTGCGCTCCCCCGCAGTACCGGCGCATCCGGCGTGAGGGCACGCTGCCGGTGGGCCAGGACCGGATCGACGCCCACGAGTTCCCGCAGGTCATCGTCGTTCAGCATCTGGATCTTGGCCACTTCATGTGAAGTCCGGAAACCGTCAAAGAAGTGCAAGAACGGAATGCGGCTCTTCAGCGACGCGATCTGCGCGATGCAGGCCATGTCGTGCGCTTCCTGGACCGACGCCGACGCGATCAGGCCAAAACCGATCTGCCGGCACGCCATCACGTCGGAGTGATCCCCGAAGATCGACAGGGCGTGCGTGGAGACCGTGCGGGCCGCCACGTGCATGCAGTAGGCCGTCAACTCACCGGCGATCTTGTACATGTTGGGGATCATGAGCAGCAGACCCTGCGATGCCGTAAAGGTCGTGGCCAACGCTCCGGCCTGCAGCGCACCGTGACAGGACCCGGCCGCGCCACCCTCGGATTGCATCTCCACGACGCCGGGGACTTTGCCCCAGATATTGACCCGCCCCTTCGCAGCCCACTCGTCGGCGAGTTCGCCCATGTTGGACGACGGTGTAATCGGATATATCGCGGCGACTTCGTTCAGGCGATACGCAACCGATGCGGTCGCCTCGTTGCCGTCAATGGTCTCGGTCAAATGCTTGGACATATGTAACTCCAGGTAGAATGCACACGTTGCACCGCCGGGGATGGCCTGCGATTCGCGTACCGTGCAAGAGACGCACGGCGATGACGTCGTCGCTCCTGAAGATACCCGTCCGCTGCCCCACACTCACGTCAGCCCCCATCTGCGGTGACGGCCAGGCCGGCTCTGCCCGAGCGGCAAAGTTGACCTGCCGGTCAACGTCAAGATGGGCGTCGGACCGGGTCACGGCAAGCTCTTAGCAGGGCACTGGGGGGTGCGACAGAGCGCGTCAGGGGCAGTCCCAGGTGCCCGCGAACAGCGCGCAGACGTTGCAGGGCGGGTCCGCGCCCCGAAACACGAAGTTGATCAGGTAGATGATGTCGGAGGAGTTGACCTGCCCCGTGCAATTGACGTCGCCGGCGGCCATGCACGGCTCGGGCCAGGCCCCGCCCTTGAAGACCGTGTTCACGAGCTGGATCACGTCGGAGGAGTTGAGCGACAGCGACTGGTTGACGTCCCCATTCTGCTCGATGGGACAGCTCACGCACACCTCGGGCGTTTCCTCCGCGAGATTGACCCGGCACCCGGGTACACTGGTGCCCGTAGCGTAGCCGGGGCGGTAGTACACGTCTCGCCGGCCCGCGGTGAGTATGAGCAGCGACCCGGTGATGGCGGATGCGTCGGCGCCCATGTCACTGTACACGGTGGTATTGGTCACCGTGTCCAGCACACCGCCGCCTGTGGCCAGGGCAGGAATGCGGGCAAAGTAGGGCCGCTCGGTCAGCCCGTCGCAGAATGCGATATGTGCGTAAGGATCGGACGCCTCCAACGCCATCGTGTCGGGCTCGAAAGACCGAAAAGACCGGACGGGCAGTCCGCCCGGATGCATCAGCCGAAAACGCTCCTGCGCCTGGCTCGATACGTCCTGCAGCCCGTAGAGGTGTGCGCCGGCCGCCACACCCAGCAGCACACCGTCGGCCTGGGGCAGCGGGCCTACGTCGTTGATGGGTGCACCGCCCGCGATCGAATGTACCCGCTCGGCGACAATCAGACCGCGGTGATCACGCACGACCACCAGCAGCCGGCCTGAGCCCGTGCCGATGACCAACCGGGGCTTGCCGTCCGGGAAGGCGGCCCCGGGCATCTCGGTGAAGGCCGTGGCGTAACCCACGTCGGCGGTGTCGAACCACGCGGGCGCACAACTCCAGGAGGAGGCTATCGGTGTGCCGTCCGCTGCGATGGTCACGGGCAGAATGCCCAGATTCAATTCGCGATCCAGTATCAGCAGATAATTGGGAAGGAAGGACCGCGAGAAAAGGATGCGTACCGCCTCGTCCGGCATACATGCGCCGGTCGGCATCCACACGGTGGTGGCCTGCCCCCGTTGCGACCCGTCATCCGGATCGAGCGTGACCAGCCGCACCGTCGTGAATGCGGAGTCGATCCTCGCCACAAGCGCGGCCGTCTCGCACGTGCCGATCGGCTCAATCTCACTTTGGAACTTGCCGATGGCGGTGTAGGAAGTGTCCGCGCACACGTCACCCCGGGCGCAGCCAAGCAGCAGCACCAGGAGTACTATGAACGTCCCTCTACCAGGGGGTGTACCTCCCCGTATCACGTTACGACCCACCCGGTTTGTTTTAGCGAGTAAACACTATCAGGCTGTTATGAGGACGCGGGGACAGTATCGGAACCAGGACGTCGGGGGAAGTGCTTTCTTGGTCCGGTGGCCCGTTCGGCACCGATTGGGCGATCCTGCGGTCTGTTGCGACGGATCACAATCAGGCAATGGTTTTGTGCCGGAATAACTTACGGGTTCAATAGAGCGCCTGCGGCAGGCCGCTTTGTTGTGTATCCGCCCTCACTTGACCGATCGCGTCGGATATCGTAATTGTCTGGTAGACTACGCCGTACGCGGGTTGCGTACGGTGCGAACGACATTGGATATCCATCCAGGGGGCTACGATGAATCCACTTATCAAGGGCGCAATTCTGGGCGCGGTGTTGCTACTGGCGGCATGTATGTCACAGCAGGCTCCGCCATGGGAAGCCGCCAACCCGATCGTTCCCATACCGGAGCCACCACTCGGGATCGAGCAGACGTTTGCGGATCTGGCGGAACCGCCCACACCGGAGCGGGTGCGCCTGGGCCGGTGGTTGTTCTACGACACTCGGCTCTCCGCGGACAATACGATTTCCTGCGCCACGTGTCACATACCCGAGAACGCGTTTTCGGAGCCCACACCCGTGTCCACCGGCATCGATGGTCAGAAGGGCAGCCGCAAGTCACCGTCCTTTATCAACCAGGCCTGGACCCTGTATCCGCATTTCTTCTGGGACGGCCGCGCGGCATCCCTGGAAGAACAGGCCCTCGGGCCGGTCGAAAACCCCATCGAGATGGGCAATACGCACGTCGCCATGATCTCGATGTTGCAGGGCATCGACGGCTATGCACCCTACTTCGAAGAGTGCTTCGGTACACCGGAGATTACGACCGAACGGGTGGCCAAAGCTCTCGCCGACTACGAGCGCACGCGCATGAGCGGCAACTCACCCTGGGACCGGTGGAAACACGGCAAGGATGAAACCGCCGTGTCCGACCAGGTGAAAATGGGTGACGACCTGTTCTTCAACGCGGCGGCGTGCAGCCAGTGCCACTTTGGACAGAACTTCACCGACAGCCGTTTCCACAACCTGGGCATCGGGTGGAACGAAGAGACCGGTACCTGGGCGGACGAAGGTCGCTTTGTCGTGTCCGCCGATTCCGCGGATCTCGGCGCGTTCAAGACACCCACCGTGCGGGAGGCTACGAAGCGCGCACCGTACATGCACGACGGCTCCCTGGCCACGCTGCGCGAAGTGATGGATCACTACAACAAGGGCGGGCATGCCAGCCCGTTCCTCAGCCCCATGATCGAACCCCTCGAATTGACCGACGAGGAGATCGACGCCGTCGTGGCATTCATGGAAGCGCTCGACGGCGAAGGCTACCAGGACACCGCACCGACCGCGTTTCCGCAGTAGACCTTCGACAATCTGAACTTTGGGCGTGGCTATCCACGCCCTTTTTTTGTTGGATTGAGGGGAGTCTTCTAGGTGAGAGCACGTGTCATGATGACGTCTGGGCCCCTTGTCTCTGTGAGGCAGGAATGGAGATCCGGAGTCGATGGTGCCGAAGGGGGGATTCGGCGCCCTTCGGCGCTACTGATCCACCTTCGCCAAAACCGCCTCGAAGGGGTTCAATCTGACCTTTTCAGGCCTGGCCGCGAGGCCAGCGATTTCGAAGTCGTACCGCTGATCGGTGACCAGATAGCGCCGGTAGACGCGGGCGCCCGTCTCCAGCTCCACGACCAGGGGCACTACCATCCGAAACGAGGAATCGACGCCACGGGGTTCGATCCGGCCGCGTACCACGTAGTCTCCGTTCTCTGACTGCTCGATGCTGGATCTCAGTTTGTACTCAGGCAGCTGTGATCCGTACACCCACTGATCGAAGAACCAGTCGAGGTCCTCCCCCAGGTACCGCTCGGCCAGCACCTGGAAATCGTGTGTACTGGCATCGCGTCCGCGGTACGTGGCGTAGAATTCCCTGAGCATATCGAAGAACCGCGTCTCTTCCATCGTGTCGAGATCGATCATCATGCTTCTGAGCATGTGCAGAACGAACGCGCCCTTCTTGTACACCACGAGATTGTAATCACCTTCGGTCTCGCTGCTGTGCGCCCGGTAGCCGAGGGCGATCGCTCCGGAGCGGGCACCGCTGCCGAACAGGTACTTGCGGACCGAGAAGATGTCGTCCCGGTACTCCCGCAGCAGGTCGAGCATGCTCGAGGTGCCATCCGCCGCCTGCAGGTACAGGAGGGCACTGTATTCAGCAAAGGCCTCGCTCAACCACTGATCCCGATACGTCGCGTAGCCGACCTCGACGCCCCACCACTGGTGGGCGACCTCGTGGGCGCGAAACACCTTCTGGGTACCTGACACATCGGTCTGCACCCAGGTGGGATAGCCCATGTGGAGAAAGCCGGGAAACGCCTCGCCGTGAAACGCGATGATCTCGGCGGCCCGCAGGCGTTCGTACGGGTATGGACCGAACTCGGTGTCGAACATGTGCAGGGCCTCGACCAGGTCGTTCCCCACCTGACGCTCCATGTGCCTGCCCACCGTCAGTCCGTTGGCGATCAGCGCCGGGCCGAGATTGACGTGGAGCTGCTCCGAAAAGTAGATCTCCACCGGGTATTTGCGATCGGTACCAAACTCGTATCGTTCCATGGGGCCGATGGCAAAGGAGACGTTGCGGGTGGGGCGGGTGACGGTCCACCGGGTCATGATGGTGTCGCCGATCGGCACCTCCCCGACCCGGTCCCCGGTGGCGACAAACGCGTAACCGCGCGGCGTGCGGAAGCTCAGGTCGAACGTCGACCGCTTGCGCTCCACCGGCGTGGGATACCACTCCGCACCGGCCGTGACATAGAAGAGACCGACGTTTTCACGGGCGATCTCGCCCTCGTACACGAACTCGAACCGGGTCGTATCGTCGGCGGCGATCGGCCGATCCATGAATAGATAGAGGATGCGCCGATTGTCTCTCTTTTCCTCGCGTCCCAGGAACCTCACGGTCCGGCCATCCCCGTTCTTCACAGATCGCATCCGCAGATCGGGATGAAGAGAGAGCATGGCCAACTGCCCGCCCGTCCTTCCCGGAACGAATGCGACACGTGCCCGGGCGCGGAACAGACCCTGGCTGGAGAGTTACACATCGATGTCGTAGTGTGCGGACGCGAGCGCCGATTTGAGGTGGCCGTTGATGCCGTGCCGATCCGTGGTCACGTCTGCAGCAAAGCCGCATATCTGCTCCATGTACGACTCGCCGGGTACGTTGTGGTGGCGCCAGAG
>JAUVRN010000414.1 GCA_030597645.1 Candidatus Zixiibacteriota bacterium | reverse complement strand
GGACGGCGCCTCCCGGGGTGTCGGGCGCTGGTCGCTGATGGCGGTAGGCGCCTGGAACGGTTCCCTCGGCAGCTCACCCGCGCACCTGGACGCCTGGTGCAAGGTTCAGCTCGGGGTTGTGACCCCCAGCGTCCCGGCGACCCAGGTGACGGCCGCCCCGTTTCCGCAGGTAGAGACGGATTCCGTGGTCTACCGGCTCTGGGACGGCAGCGGCAACGAGTATTTTCTCGTGGAAAACCGTCAGAAGATCGGATTCGATGCCGGCCTGCCCACCGGCGGCCTGCTCATCTGGCATATCGATGTCGGGGTCTCCACGGACAACGACAAGGAGTGGTATCCCGGTTTCACCAGTTCGGGGCACTACCTGGTCGCACTCGAACAACCCGACGGCGACTGGGACCTCGAACAAAATGCGAGCTACGGGGACGGCGGCGACGTGTTCCTGGGCTCCGGCGACAAGCGCCAGTTCAACAGCACCACGACACCCAGCTCGCTGGCGTACGACGGTTCGGTCTCCTTTGTGACGCTCAGCAACATCTCCGATTCGGACAGCCTGATGACCGCCGACCTGACGGTGTCGCTCGCGTCGGCTATCGACGAAGACGGGATCCTGCCGGAATCGCCCATGGCCGTGCGCAATTTCCCCAACCCGTTCAACGCCGGCACGCGTATCGAAGCACTGGTCTCTGAGCCCGGTCCGATCAGCCTGGAGCTCTACAACGTACTGGGCGGCGTGGTCCGCCGCATTGGTGCGCCCTTCGTGGCACCGGGCACGTGGTACGTGAACTGGGATGGCAGGGACGCGGCCGGGGTTGAACAGCCGTCGGGGGTGTACTGGTATCGCGTGGTCTCGGGCGACGTCGAGGCGCGTGGAAAGATGCTGATGCTCAAATGATACCGGGCGGGGGGCTCCCTCGGCCGCCTGACCCACCCACCTCCTGGTCGGCCAGAGCTTCCCGCCCTCTATATAAATGAAGGGGCCGGTACGCTGCATGGTGATTCGACTCCCCCCCGGATCTGTCGCCTGTACGCCGGCCCCATTTCATTGCCCTTGGACCGGACCGGATGGTCGATTATAATGAAACCGGGACCCCGCACCGCCCGTACCCGTTAGAGAGAGCATAAGATGAAGAGATTCTTGTTGTTAGGGACGGCCGCGGCGCTGGTGTGCATCGCCGTTGCAGCCCTTGCGGCGGATGCTCCGCCCGATACCCCTCTGCACATTCTCAAGGTGACCGCTCCCGACAAGGCCGCGTGGGTCGAGCTGTTCACCCTCGGTCTCGACATACCCGAGCAAATTCCGGGGGAGCAGGTCACCGTGATTGGCACGGAAGCCGAAAAGCAGTGGCTGGAGGCCCGGGGCTACACCGTGACCTACGAGATCAAGCACGCGCAGCGCTACTTCGCGACGCGTGCCATGGCCGCGGGTGCCGCCACGATGGGCGGCTACCGGACCCTTTCGGAAGTCTGGGCCGCCGTGGATTCGATCGTGACCACCTACCCGTCCATCGTCTCGAGCAAGTACAACATCGGTACCACGGTCGAAGGCAGGCCCATTTACGCCATCCGGATCTCGGACAATCCAAACACCGACGAGTTCAATGAGCCCGCGGTCATGATCACGGCCATTCACCACGCACGTGAAGTGATCACACCCCAGATCGTGATCTATACGATGCAGCAGATCACACAGGGATACGGCACCGACTCGTTGCTCACCTACCTGGTGGATGAGCGCGAACTGTGGTTTGTACCGCTGGTGAACCCGGACGGCTACCACTACAATGAAGTTATCGAGCCGGCCGGCGGCGGCATGTGGCGGAAGAACCGCCGCGACAACGGTGACGGCACCTGGGGCGTCGATCCCAACCGCAACTATGGTAAGGAGTGGGGGTACGACAACGTCGGTTCATCGCCCAACCCGGGTGACGCGACCTACCGGGGACCGGGGCCGTTTTCCGCGACCGAGAACCAGACCATGCGCGACTTCTGCATCGCGCACCCCAACATCGTCATCGCGTTCAACTACCATTCGTACAGCAACCTGCTGCTCTGGCCGCCGGGGTGGATATCCGAGTTTGCACCGGACCACGCACTGTTTGCGGCCATCGGCGATTCGGCCACGAGCTGGAACGGGTACGATCCGGTGCCGGGCTGGCAGCTCTACCCCACCAACGGCGACTCGGACGACTGGATGTACTACGAGCAGGGTATCCTCTCGTTCACGCCCGAAGTCGGATCGGGATCCGACTATTTCTGGCCCGATCCGAGCCGGATCATGCCTCTGACACTGGAAAATCATCCCGCCAACATCTCCATCACGGAAACCGCCGACGATCCGGTACGCATCATGCCACCGGAAGCACCCATCTGGGATTCGGTGTCCCTGGTGGGCGAAGACTCGCTCGGTCTCTACTGGTACTCGGATGACACGACAGCGAATGCCCCCGTCTCCTTTGACGTGGTGGAGTTGTTCGGCGCCCAGGAGATCATGGACGACCTGGAGTCCGCCGCGAGCGACGACCACTGGGACTACCGGGGATTCTCGCGTGAGTCCTTCGACTCGTACAACGGCGTCTACTCTCTCTACTCCGGCAACGGCAACAACTATTCGGGCCATGCCGCCATGAGCGAACCGCTCCAGGTGCAGGCCGGGGACACACTGCGCTTTTGGGCCCGCTGGGACATCGAAATAGACTGGGACTATGCGTACGTGATGGCGTCCACCGACGGCGGGCAGACGTGGGAGACGGTGCCCGGCAACATCACGACCATGACGAATCCGCACGGCAACAACCTGGGCTTCGGCATCACCGGAGCATCCAACGACTGGGAAGTGGGATGGTTCGGTCTGTCGGCGTACGACGGTCAGGAAGTCCATCTTCG
>JAUVRN010000101.1 GCA_030597645.1 Candidatus Zixiibacteriota bacterium | reverse complement strand
ACAAAACTTCGATGTCGTCGTCACGGACCTCAAGATGCCGTCGGTGGGTGGGCTCGCGGTCTTGCAGGAAGCCAGGAAGAAGAATCCGGAAGTCATCGTCATCCTGATGACCGCACACGCCTCGTTGGAGACCGCCGTGGAAGCCATGAAAGCAGGCGCCGCCGACTACCTCACCAAGCCGTTCTCACTGGACGAACTGACTCTGCTCGTCAAACGTCAGCTCGAGTCCAGGCGGCTGGTGGCCCGCGTCGAAGCGCTCGAAGACGACCTGGCGCGCTACGTGGCGCGCGAGATGATCGGCGAAAGTGCCGCCATACGAGACGTGGTTCGCATGATCGGAAAAGTCGCCCGCACCGATGCCAGCGTCCTGATCACGGGCGAATCGGGTACCGGCAAGGAACTGGTCGCGCGCGCCGTGCATGCCGCCGGCCGTCGCAATCAGGGACCCTTCGTGGCCATCAACTGCGCGGCCCTGCCGGAGGCTCTGCTGGAATCCGAGCTCTTCGGTCACGAGAAGGGTGCGCTTGCCGGTGCCGTGCAGCGCAAGCGCGGCCGGTTCGAAGTGGCCGACGGTGGATCGATCTTCCTCGACGAAGTGGGCGACATCGCCCCGGCCATTCAGGCCAAGCTGCTGCGTGCGCTCGAAGAGCATTCATTCCCCAGAGTGGGCGGCACGGTCCCGATTTCGATCGACGTGCGCATGATAGCGGCGACCAATCGTGATCTTCTGGCGGACATGAAGGAGGGGCGATTCCGCGAGGACCTGTTCTTCCGTCTCAACGTCTTTCCGATTCACGTTCCGCCTCTGCGCGAACGGGGCGACGACATCCTGCTCCTGGCCGACCACATTCTGGCCCGGCTTCAACCCCGCATTCATCTCACCGAGGCAGCACGCCTGGCGCTGCGAAGGTATGGCTGGCCCGGGAATGTCCGGGAACTGCGCAACGTTCTCGAGCGCGCTGTGATACTGGCCGACGACGCCCGGATTGACGTCGAGCATCTCCATCTTCTGCCCTGGGAGGGCGATGAGGCCGAAGAGCCGATCACTACAGGTGAGGGCATTGCGGCCGTAGAAAAACAGATGATCCTCAAGGCCATCGAAGATGCCGGCGGCAACAAGACCGAGGCCGCTCGGCTTCTGAGGATCACACGCCGCATGCTCTATTCGAGGATGAAGAAGCATGGTATCAGGGACTAATGTCCCGAGTCAGAGGTTCATCGCATGGTCCGCCGGTCTCCAGCGGGTGTACCGATCGGTACACCGTGGTACCTGGAGGTTCAGTTTGCCGGTCTCCCGGCCGACGGCGTGGATCCGCAACGCGCAGGATATCAACGGGTTACGCTGGATAAGCGGCCCGGCACGCGTCTTGATGGTGTTATTACGCGTATAGGTTCCCGCGAAAGGTTTTGATGATGAAGACCGTGATTCGATTCCCCGCACTCGCCTTGGTGATGGCGCTCACCCTGGCCGCAGCAGGCGACGCTCTCGCCCAGGGCACCGGTCACATGCTCGAGATCGAACGTGAGCTCGAGAGGACCGAGCAGATGATCAGGCGGACAGCCGACCTGGCACGCGATGCCGGCAACGCCCGGGCCGTCGAGTTGATTCAGCGCGCGATGGAGCTGCAGATGCGCGCCCGCAACAGGTTCCGCAACAACGAGATGGAGATGGCCAGAGCCAATACGATGACCGCGCGGACGCTGGTGCAGCGCGCCACGGCCATGTTGCTCAACCCGGAGGAGCGCGCCGACCGCGTCGAACACGAACTGCGGCGCACCGACGAAATGCTCTCCCGCGCTCGTGACCATGTCGGTCCGGCCGCACCGGAGACCGTGCTCTCGCTGCTCGAGTTTGCGCAGAGGCAGCAGGAGCAGTCCTGGGAGTTGTTGCGTGGTGGCAGCCTCAAACCGGCGCTGCGCATGACCCACCAGGTGCGCGAAGTGCTTCGCAAGCTGGCGGCCCTGGCTGGTGCTGCCAACCCGGAGCGGCTCCAGGCGGAATATCAGCGCACCGCTGAACTCGTAGAGACAGCGCTGGTGGCTGCCCGGGAGACCGCCAACGACCGCGCGATGCAGATGGCAGAGCAGGCCGAGGAGATGATGCGTCGCGGGCATATATTGATGGAAGAGGGCAAACCGCACGCGGCACGCCGCCACATGGAACAGGCGCGCAAGCTGGCAAAGCACGCACTGAGCCTCACCGGGCAGGGCGGAGGTCAGGGCACCTTCGAGGCCGCGACAGAGCGATATGAGCGAATGTACGAACGTCTCGCCGCACGTCTCCAGGAGAGCCGAAACGATGCGGCGCTGGACGTGCTGGCCGAGAGCCGGGAGCACTACAGACTCGCGCGTGAACTGGCGACCGCCGGTGGCGAGAGCCTGCAGCGCGCCAACGCCGAGCTGCGCCTGGCATTTCGACTGCTCGAGCGTGTCAGGAATCTGTTGGGATAGACGGATGCCAGTGACGCGGCGCACCGGCCGCCGTGGGTACGCGTCGTGTACAGCGTACCTGCGGCGGTTTCTCATTGTTGCCTGCGTATGTTTGTCTGTGTGTGCCGCAGCACCCGCCGCCATCGCCCAGGTGTGGCTGGGTGTAGGCTATGACGGCGTCAGCCAGGAGTTCTTTCTCACTACCATCGACACCAGCGGTCAGTCGGCCGACGTGATCGAGGAGTTCCGGCGCACGGCCACGTCGATCAACGAGGAACAGGTTCTGCTGCGGACGCGCGTTGGCCGATTGCTGATCTGGGACCAGACGACGGCCCTGACGTCGCTGTACTGGCAGCACCGTACTTCGTTGCTTGCGTACACCGATCGCGGCAGGCGGACGTGGGGTGGTCTGGAGTACCGGTTCAACATGAAGAGACCGCACACGGAGCGGGAGACCGGCGCGTTCTCCAACTTCGTCTTCCAGGAAATACGCGGTACACTGGAGCGGCGATTCGGCAGTGCGGCCATACGCCTGCGCGGCATCGGCGAACTGGTGCACTACCCCGAACCGGGTCTCTTGACATACGATTACCGGCAATTCCGCGGCGAAGTGCAGATTGGTCGCTCGACAGAGCCGCTGCATTTCCAGGAAGCCACGGTGTTGCTCATTCGTCGCGACGTCCCCGACTCGGCGCGCTTCAGTTATCTCGAAGCGGGGCTCAATCTCGGCATGGGCTGGACCATGGGCCTGTGGCGGGCCGGTGTTGCACTGGAGTTTGCGGATCGGCGCTACGACCTGGACCAGACCGGGCTCGACCACGGCGCGATACGACTGCACGCCAACTGGAACGACGACGGTTTGCAGGCTCGCTGGCCGGGCCTGCTGGAGGTTGAGGGATACCATTACCACGATCGCACCTCATTGCTGTCAGACTTTCTGCGGCTGGAATTCAGGCAGAGACGCGCGTTCCCGCTGTCGAGAGGCTGGACCCCTTACATCGAACCCGGTGTTGAATCGGTCTGGTCCGCGGTAGACGAGGACTACCTGGAGCCTCGCATGGCCATCGGCACTGAGTTGCTTACGTTGCGTGGCTGGTGGGCCAGCGCCGAGGCCCGGGTGGGGCACCGAAACTATCCGAACGGAAGCATATCCGGGCTGACCGATTTCTGGCGCCTCGGCTTTAATCTCTTCTTCGATGCCCCGCTGTGGCCCCGCGTTACGCTCAACGTCGTGTACACGCAGGACTGGGAGTGGCACAGTGAGTTTGCTGACAACCTCTCCCTTTTTCTCCTCTCGGCGGGCATCCGGTATCGGATGTAAGTGCCCGGGCGCGGCGTCGGGGGTCGTGCGACCGGCTTGACAAACGCATCTCAGTTCTTAGCTTGTAATGACCTCAGGAGTCCGCCAGGTAATGGAGGTGGGTGGGCTTTCATCCGGTCCGGTGCCCTGGCGCCGGCTGCCGGATTCGCGTTTGCCCGCCATCGCAACGGCTGAATCTCGTATAATAGTAGGTACTCAAAGATCCAGGCCCTGTACCGACCGACCACAGGGCCAGCGAGGGATCGCTCAGCACCGACCCCTGGGAAAGGTCAGTGTGCTCCCCGTGGCGATTCTTCGCGCCTGAAGGCCCTGCCATCTTTGGCGGGGCCTTCCTTATAGCCTGCACGCCGGCGAGCGGGAATTCTAATTGTCGCTGATCGTGAAAGCGCAGAAATCACTGTATTGACAGGCATTCGCGGCTGTGGCGGGCGCAGATTCTGCGGAGTCCGATTCTTCCTTGGCAGACAACAACTTACTGGGCGGTAGGTTAGTGTTTGATCATCTTCAGTCGCAGAGGCTGCGACGATGGCTTCCGGGGATCAGTTCGGGCCATCGGATCGAAGCAGTAATGTCATGTGTTACAACAGGATAGCATTTGCGCATGGCGACGGACACCTGGCACGGGGTTTGTAATCCACCAAGTGGGCAGTTGAACAGACTTTTTTGGTGAAGGGTAGTGTGGGGACGAGCGGGGTCTCCTTGTGAGGGGGAGACTTCGTGAGTATGGAGAGCTCCGGTAGCAGTACCGGAGTTCTTTGTTTGTAAGACCGGTACCAGAGGCATGATCTCCCCTCTCGGGGCAGCCGTTGACCGGCCCCCGATGCGCCTCTAACCTCAGTGATCCAGAAAGTTGCGAGCCGCAGGCGGATTCTGCTGTGAGTTTCTGGATCATTGAGGTTAATCTCGACGGATCAGTATGAACCTGCCCAACAAACTCACGGTCTCCCGGATCTTCCTTGCGCCTGTCTTCCTGGTCCTCCTCCTGATCGAGGACGTGTGGGCACGGGCACTCGCCCTGGTCGTATTCATCATAGCGGCGCTCACCGATTTGTACGACGGCTACCTTGCGCGCAAGACCGGCGTGATTACCGGGTTCGGCAAGTTCATGGACCCTCTCGCGGACAAGATCCTCACGTCGTCCGCATTCATTGCGTTCGTAGCCCTGGGATACGCTCGCGTGTGGATGGTACTGCCCATCGTGGTCCGCGAGCTGTTCGTCACGGGACTGCGTTCGGTGGCGGCCTACCGCGGCGTCATGATCCGACCTTCATTCATGGCCAAGGTGAAGACGTTTCTGCAGATGGTCGTGATCGTGCTCATCCTCGGCTTCGTGAATCTCAAGACGTTTGCCGGTCCCCTGGGTTGGGAGATCGGGTGGCTCGATTCGCCCCTGGTACCCCGTGCGTTCGACTACCTTCTGTTCATTACGATGGTCCTCACGGTATACACGGGTCTTGACTACCTATGGCGAAACGCGTCTTTGTGGCGGGGCCTGCTCAAATGAAAGCCAAACGCAACTTCGCATACTGGGTCGCCGTCGGTTTCGGTGCCGGGCACTTTCCCATTATTTCCGGCACCACCGGCACGATACCGTTCTGGTTGCTCCTCTATCTGTGGACGCGATGGGACACGCCATCGGTGCGGGCCATGGGCGTACTCAGTCTGATGCTGATCGTCATCGGCTTCTGGGCTGCGTCCGAGGCCGAGGAAGTGCTGGAAGAGCACGACCCCAAGAAGGTGGTCATCGACGAGTGGGCCGGCCTGGCCATTGCACTCATTGGTGTACCGCCGGATCTCAAGAGCTACATCTGGGCCTTCCTGTTCTTCAGGGTCTTTGACGTAGTCAAACCGCCGCCGGCACGACAGCTTGAGCAACTCCCGGGCGGTTACGGCATCGTGCTCGATGACGTCTTTGCCGGTTTTTACGCGCTCATCACGTTTCACGTGCTGCACGCGGCCTGGCCCGTGGTCTTTTGAGCTTGAATACGCTGCTCATTACCGTCGGCGACGAACTTCTCTCCGGCCGAACCGTCAACACCAATGCCGCGTACATCGGCAAGCGACTCTCGGCGATCGGTGCGCCTGTATGCGAATCGCTCGTCATCGGTGACGACCGCCTGCAGATCGTCACCGCCGTTCATCGTGGTCTGACCGGGTTCGACGTCGCCGTCATCACCGGCGGACTCGGGCCGACGCACGACGATATCACGGTCGAGGCCGTGGCTGCGGCGCTGGGTGTGGAGCTGGAGCGGGCCGACTCGGTGTACGCCGCCATCGAGGCGCGTTACCTCCATCTGGATCGGGCCATGCCGGCCGGCGTGGAGAAGATGGCCTTGATCCCCCACGGCGCGCGAGTGCTGACCAACAACTGGGGCACCGCGCCCGGGCTGCACATCCAGGCGGGGCACAGGCACCTGTTCGTCTTACCTGGTGTGCCGGCCGAGATGCAGGGCATTCTGGATGCATCTGTACTCCCGGCGTTGAGCGACCTGCCGGGCCGGGTAGTGGTCCACACTCGCGCACTCGCCACGTCCGGCATCTACGAGTCGAAGCTCTCCGAACTGCTCTCAGATCTGATTCCCGGACCCGATGACCCGGTCAAGATGGCGTTTCTGCCCAATTACTCCGGCGTCGAGCTGCGCCTCATTACACGGTCAGACAGAGACCGCCTGAATCGCCTGGCGGAAGAGATCATTGAACGTATCGGCGACAGCTATCTGGGCGAGGCGCACGGGGAAGGTCTGGTGGCACGGGTGAGCGGGCTGCTCTGTGAGCGTCGAGAGACCCTCGTCACCGCCGAGTCATGCACCGGCGGGCTCATCGGCAAATTGCTGACGGATCGTCCCGGCGCCAGCGCGTTTTACCTCGGTGGAGTCGTGGCGTACAGCAATGGACTCAAGGAGCAACTGCTGGGTGTGCCGCACGCCGTCCTGGTCTCTCACGGCGCCGTCTCGCGCGAGACGGCCCTGGCCCTGGCCGCCGGGGCCCGGGAGCGTTTTGGGGCTACCTATGCGTTGTCCGTCACGGGCATCGCCGGCCCGGAGGGAGGGGCGCCGGACAAGCCGGTAGGCTTGATCTACCTGGGACTGGCGGCGCCGGAAGGCACCTCGTACCGCCGGATGCAGCTGTCGACCCACCGGGAGCAGAACCGGCCCCGGTCCGCCTACGCAGCCCTCAATTACCTGAGACGGCATATGGAAGGCCCTTTTT
>JAUVRN010000444.1 GCA_030597645.1 Candidatus Zixiibacteriota bacterium | reverse complement strand
GCGGGAGGCTGCTGCGGTGCGTGATTCCGCCAACAACCGGATTCTCGTGTGGGGCGGTCAGAACGACGGCGGAGCGTATCCGACGGAGGTCTGGGAGTTCTCGCTCGGTGCCCAGCGGTGGCGCCAGGTTCCCACCACCGGAGCGCGACCGGCGGGCCGAGCCGGGCATCAGATGGTCATGGACGCCGCTCGAGCGAGGGTGATCATATTCGGCGGACGTGTGTCAGGCGCCAGTACCGACGAGACGTGGGAGCTGAAATGGTAGGCTGCGCCAATGCTGCCGCATGTTACTCGGGCTGGTGCGATGAATGTTCCGTACTCTGGTCCGCGTAGATACGCAGCGCATCACAGGTCGCCACCGTAGCAGGCATCACCAATGCTGATCCAACGGATGAGCCGTTTCGCACAGTCACCGTCACCAGCGCTTCGCACCGGCTTGACGAGTAACGAGCCGTCAGCTCGGCGGCCCGGCGTATGTCGGCATCACTGGGACGGCCTCGTACCAGCGTGATGGGGCTGCCCGCGTCGGGCACCTCCAGCTCGACATCCTCCGGTTGTCGCAGTGCCACCAGGCGCAGGTTGTCGCTCTCGTTGCGCCCGACGATCGCCTTGGCTTCCGGGGATAGCCGGAACTGACGCCCGAGACGCAGCAGATTGAGATCGGCCAGGTCGATATGCGTGCTGTGGTTCAGCAGATCTCTCAGCCGTGACGAGTAGCCCGAGTCGGTCAGGAGGCAGCCGGACGCTGGATTCGGATAGTCTTCCAATCCGAACTCCCTTGCGAGCTCCATCTGCGGCTTCCGGGAGCGACCGTGAAAACCCATGAGTGCTTCACGGTCTACCCAGCCATTCTGTTCCGGGATCGTCGGTGGCAGTAACCGGGCCGATAGCGGTCGCAGGAGTCGCCCTGCGAGGCCCGACGCGTGCTCCGTGAGGGCCAGCCGGTGCTTCACCTGCGAGAACGGCCGCTGGCCCACGACTTCTCCAGTGATGACGAAGTCGGCCCCCGACAGTTCCATGTAGGTCCTGGCCTGTTGCAGCATCATGATCCGACAATCGACGCACGGATTCATGTTCTTGCCGTATCCGTACCTGGGATTCTGCACGAGGTCCACATAGTCCTGCCCCAGGTTCATGAGTTTCACTCGGAACCCGAAGCGATCGGCGGCAGGGAACGGATTGTGCCCGCAGGAGGATCGGTCGGAAAGATCGCAGCCGAAGGCCGTCATGAAGGTCAGGGCCGACACCTCCACGTCCTGCCGCAGCATCAGCAGTACGGCGAGTGCCGAATCGAGACCACCCGAGAACAGTGCGACGGCATGCGGTCGGGCGCCGCGTGGTGAACGGCCGCCATCGTGGGTGATCATATGCGGCAGCGGTGCGCCTGCACATCGTTGCGTCCAGCGGTCTTTGCCCCGTTAGGGCTTGACTGAGGGCCCACCGGGCCGCACCCTGATCGGCTGATCCGGCACCGGGCCGGCACACCGCATGCAGATGTTCACGCGAACACTCGAACAGGCCAAACGCTTTGTGGGGGGCGTGCAGGACCTGACGATGATCACGCTCCGCGTGATCGCACGCTTGTTTTATCCCCCGTGGTATTTCCGCGAGACCCTCGAACAGATGCATTTCGTGGGGATCGGGTCGCTGGTGCTTATCGTGCTGACGGGTGTGTTCGCGGGACAGGGCATGGCGCTGCAGTTCAGCTACGAGCTGGGAGCGTTCGGCTCCAAGGACTACCTGGGCACCGTCATGACCAACGCCATCGTGCGCGTGCTTGGTCCCGTGCTGGCCTCGATGATGGTGGCCGCAAGGGTGGGCGCGGGGATCACGGCCGAAATCGGTGCCATGAAGACGACCCACCAGATCGAGGCGCTGGAATCGTTCGGCATCGATCCGCTCAAGAAGCTCTGCGTACCGCGGTTCGTAGCCCTGATCACCATGGTGCCGCTTCTGACCATCGTCTGCGACGTGATATCCATCACCGGCGGCTGGATCATCGCCAAGTATGTCAGTCACGTCTCGACGACCATCTACTGGGCCGCCGTCAAGGAGCGTCTCATTTTTGGCAACATCTTCGTCGGCATCGTCAAACCCTTCGTGTTCGCGACCATCGTCGCGGCCGTCTCCTTTGCCAATGGCTTCGCCGTGACCGGAGGCACCAAGGGCGTGGGCCGGTACACGACGCGTTCCGTCATGATCTCGTCCATCTCCATTCTCTTCGGCGCCTTCTTTATGACCAAGGTGCTCTTCGGCATGCTCGGGTGGAGTTTCTGACGTGATTGTCCTGGAAGACGTCGAGTTCTATTACGGCCCGCATTACATCATC
Organism: Candidatus Zixiibacteriota bacterium; assembly: GCA_030597645.1. Taxonomy (GTDB): domain Bacteria; phylum Zixibacteria; class MSB-5A5; order JAUVRN01; family JAUVRN01; genus JAUVRN01. The sequence goes on along the minus strand of JAUVRN010000444.1, from coordinate 346 downwards.
AAGAGCGTGTCGTTCGGAGTGGGATCCGGCACCACCAAGGTGATCCTCGGCGCGTCGGGTTCGTGCAAGAGCACGCTATTGCGCCTGATGATGGGCTTCATTATGCCGACGAGCGGACGCGTGATGATCGACGGCCGGGACACGCAGCAGATGTCCCTCGGGAAGCTGCGAGCGATGCGCAAGGAGTTCGGATTCGTGTTCCAGGAGGGGGCGCTGTTCGACAGCATGACCGTGGGGGAGAACATCGGGTACGCGCTGTTCGAGGAGCGCAGACATACACCGGCAGAGATCGAATCGCGCGTACGGGAGCTCCTCAACTACCTGGGACTGGGTGAACACCTGATCG
>JAUVRN010000155.1 GCA_030597645.1 Candidatus Zixiibacteriota bacterium | reverse complement strand
TCACGATCCGGATGCCAGGCACTCCTCGTATACGTCGATCATCCGGCGGACGCACTCCTGCCAAGTGTAGTGCTCGCGTGCCTTGGACAGACCGTTTTGAGCGATGGTCCTTCGAAGTTGCTCATTCTGGATAACCGTATTCATCGCCTTCACGGTCTCAGGCAGTCCGTCTACGGGTACCAAAAGACCATCCTGTCCCGATTCGATGAGTTCCTCGGCCCCGTGCGTCCTGGTAGCGATCACGGGCACTCCACAGGCCATGGCTTCCACGATGCAGACACCGAACCCCTCTCTCCGGGACAGATTGAGCAGGCAGTCGGATTCGTTCAAGAGTGCGGGCACCTGGCTGTTATCCAGCCAGCCCCTGAACACAACCCGATCCCCAATGCCCAGGGACTGGGCCAACTCTTTGAGTTCCGCCTCCTGAGTTCCCAGCCCTACAACGACAAGGCGCACGTTGTGCTCGAGCTGGGCCAATCCCCGTAGCGCCAGATCGATACCACAAAGGTGTTCCAGTGACTTCACGATCACAAAAGTGAACGGCGTGTTCTCCTCGTGCCGTGGCTCCGGCTTGAACAGATCCGTATCGACCCCGAAGGGAATAACGGTCGCATCCCTTCCGCATAGCCGCCGCACTTCGTCGGCCAGTGCCGTACCGGTCGCCAGAACTTGTGATGCCTTCTTGAGGTTACGCACCACCATGCGCTTGTTGAGCGGGTGCTGATGTGGGAAGTCGAATACATCCGACCCCCACACAGAAAGCAGATAGGGCATGCCCGATCGTCGCGCCAGGCGACCGTAGCTGGTAGCGTAGTGGGCGTGGAGGATATCTGGTTTGAAGTCCCTGATGGTCTTGTCCACCGTTCTGCCTCTGAAAAGGTAGCCGACCTTGGAAACGAGTCTGCCCTTGCCCTTCGCCGCCGCGATGCCTGCAGAATAGGCACGTATGCCGTGCCGATCGGCCCAGTCGTCGCCTGGAGGATTGAGACTGAGGATGCCCAGCGTAATACCCTCAGCGGCCAGCGCTTCACCCCATCTCCGAGTGTGGGCTGAGTTGATATCAGCCAGCAGCAGTATCTTCATCAGACTCATTATGTGCGTTAGGCCACATGCTCGGATATATGGAAGTCAGGGGCAGATGATCAAGATGGAGTTCATGCTCGGTTGGACAGCGCGGCCATGTCTGCGGATTTGAAGAAGCCCGCCAGGTACAGCGTGGTCGGGTACAGCAACACCAACACAGTCTTCACGAGTATGGGCACCCAAAGACCAGTGTAGCCGATCATCTGACTGCCCGCGTAGATGAGCCCCGCGACCAGTGCAATGGTGGCCAGTCGACCATACGCATACGGGATGGACCAGATCCTCACATTAGTCACGGTCAGGGCCAACAGTTGCAGGGCATACGCCACCAGGGTCGCCCAGGCCGCTCCCATCATACCGAAGCGAGGAATCAGCCAGAGACAGAGCCCCAGATTGAGTACGGCGACGGCGGTCGCAATCATTCCACTGTATTTCATCTTGTTGCGGACGGTCAGCCCGCTGTTGACCATGAAGGAGATCCCATAGAACAGGTACGCGACGCAGACCCAGGGAACCACGCGAGCGGCACTATAGAACTCCGGAGTCGTCATGATGATCACGATCTCGCGCGCGAATACCGAAATGCCCAGTGTCAGGAAGCCCATGAAGAGAAAATAGTACGTCACCATTCCTGCCAGTTGTCGCTCGGCGTCCTTCTTCTTGGCGATGGTAAACATCTGTGCTGGCCAGGCAAGCTGGATCGCGTTTACGGCCAGGTTGATGATCTGTCCGATGGTATAGCCCAGGGAATACACGCCCACGACCGCAACCGTCGAGTAGTGCTGGAGAATGTACCGGTCCGCGGACGTAATCGAGAGTCCTGCTACATTGGCCGGCACCAGCGGACCTCCGAATTGCAGCAGGCGTTTCAGGACGCTTACAGAAAATGCCAGTCGGAATCCGCGCGCCAGTTGAACGCCGTACACCACCGCAAAGATCGCCGTAGTAATGAGCGTGGCCTCGACCAGTCCCGTCACGCCGCGTCCCAGGATCACCAGGAAGTAGATGGCCAGACCCGCACCGAGGAGAAACCGAAGAAAGGACAGGAAGGCATAGAGCCGCGCACGCTGCTCAATTCGAAATCGCGCAAGCACAATTGCTTCGCCACTACTCAAGGCGGCGGTGAGTAACACCAGGCGCAGTACACGCGTGTGATCTGCCGAAGCGAAGATGGCTTTCGAAAGCGCCGGTGCGAGAAGATACCCGGCTGCAAACAGGAAGGCGGCTACCGCAGCAAGGAACAGGAGGGCCGTGCTTTCCACGACGCGCCGATCTGTCCCCTCGAGGATGATCTCGCGAAACATCGCGGAGCCCATCCCCGCCTGCATGAGAACCATGGCTACGCTTCCGGTCACCAGGAGCAGAGTTAGAATACCATACTCCTCAGTAGTCAGATACCGTGTGTACACGGGCAGAAGTGCGAACTGAACCACTCGAGATAGACCGTATCCGAGGCCATAGATCATGGCCTGGCTTCCGAGCTGGGCGACAGGGTTACGCATGAATGAGGAACTCGGCGTCGGCCGCAGTGGGGCAGGTGTGTTTTCGCAGGTCATGTGTGTCGGACGGATGTCGGCTCGCTCGAGAGGTACCTGCCACGATCAGACCATCAGTTTCGTTGAAGCGCGTTCACCAGATCTCGGGCCGTCAGCGCCCGGGCCCCCACGCGGCGACACTCCACGAGTATGCGGTGATAGATACCGAGCATCTCGGGGAACTCGGGATTGTGAAAGACACCGGGATGGAATATCACACTCAACGCTCCGCCCACATGTTGCAGATGCGTGAGCATTCGGCGGACGGTCGCGATGGCCACCTCTGCATACTGGATCACAAGCGTGGTGTCCATGATGACCATCGGAACTTCGACAATCGCTCGCGGCGTCCGTGCGGTGGTGTCGTAGGCTTCAAAACATCCCCCGATTCCGCAACGATATCCCAGGCCATCAGAATAACCGGCCGATTCGTCTACCTCGATCCCACATGACTCCAAGAAGGGCAAAGACCGCTCGGGGTCAAAGCGGAGGTAGTGGGCTCGACCGGAGACCATGTCTTTACTGGTGAAATGCTTCAACTGGTCGAGCTGGGCCTGAAATCGGTCGCGATTCAAGAAGGTGTCGTAGTTGTAGTGCATACCCAGGTCCCAGCCGTCAGGAACCATGGCAGCCAACTCGTCCAATCCTCTTGTGCCATTGCGCGCTCCGAAGCGACCGCCTGTGCCGTTGAGCGCATAAAAGGTGGACCGGTAGCCGAAGCTCCGCTCGAGGTCTACCATGCCCGTCAGGTTGTCGAAGTAGTAGCGGCGCGGTGTTACGGCATTTCTGCCCATCCACCATAGTTGGCCGAGGCGGGGCGCCCGTGCACGCGCCAGGGGCTGGAAAACGCGGTAGGCTCGAACACCCTGAGTCCATAGGTCATTGCCATACAGCACATCACAGTCATGAGACAGGACGATCGCCGGAGGTCGTAGCGCAGGGCCCAGCCGGAGCTGCGGTTCGGCATCTGTATCCAACGCCGTGCAGGCGTCTACGAGGGCGGCCACCGCTTCGTTGAAGGCGGGCACCTCCAACAACCCACGGCGGTAGCGAGGGCTGTACGAAGCCAGGAACCGTCCATGCCCGTCACGCTGTGAAGACCGAAGCTCCTCCTGAAAGGTCAGCAGGCCGAACAGGGTCCCATAGAGATTCCAGGCGGGGAGCAGCGTTCCGGTCCTATGGCGATACCAGAGGGGGCGGGTCTCGCAGGGGATGGGCTCCCAGTTCGGCGTGGACGGTCGGGGCAGTCGATTCCACAGTGTCAGCTCGGTGCCATTGAACGGAACGGTGTAGGGCGATTCGGGATCCACCGAGGCCGGAATGTCTATCGGGATGACGAGGTGAGACCCGGTACTTCGTTGGGCCTCATCCCACGAAAGGAACCGTACGGTGTCTCCTTCCAGATGTGCCCGGGCCTCCGCAGTGAAAAACAGCGACACATGGTTTAGAATCTGGCGCCACACGTACGCCACATCAGGATTCATGCTCAGCCTACGGTGCCTTCCATGAAGATTCTCGTGACGTACCACTCGGCGAAGTTCTGCGACATTGATGTAGCCTGCGGGTCCGCCGCACGTACGACCACGGACTGCCCCCTTCTGACATGATGAAAGCCGACACTTCGGGCCACGCGCATGACCAGCTCGGCAAAGGGATGATCGTTGACATGCCAGCCGCGAATCGCGATGGCGCCCATGTTACGTATACTCCGTACGGCCTGAACGAGAAGCCGACGCACCACGTCCTCGGGTGTGTACGGTCGATTCGGCTCCGTGACCACCAGCACATCAACAAGGTATCCCGCGCCATCATCGCCCATGGAGTAAATAGCCCATCCGAGCAGCTCCTCGCCGTCGTATGCGGCGCACATGATCGGCCTCACATACGGGTTCTCGAAAATGCGCCAGCGCAGGTAGTCTGCATCGCGAAAGATCGTGGTGCCGCCCCACTGACTGACAAACCTTCGGCAGAGCGCATCGGATTGTTCGGGCGGCTGCTCAAGGACCTGCAATCGGAGTGCATGCGACGTCGACACTCTGCGCGTGACGCGCTCCGCACGAGCGAATCTGGCCGCAGATGCGAGGCGTGCCGCGACACAGCCGATCTTGAATCCGGCCAGTCTTATCCTGTCGCGGACGCCCGCAGGTTTGTTGATTCCGGCTCGCTGCAGGAGTACCGGCAAATCCCGGCAGTAGAACGGGATGATCAGCTGAGAGGTCCGTGTGGGAATGTCAAATCCGACTCTGCGTAATGCTTTATCCGCCGGGGTGAATCCCCAGACATACCGCAGACCATGCTCGGCGGCATACTCAAACAAACAGTCGTACATCTGGCCCAATAGCCGCTTTCCGCGATAGGCCGGATCCAGCAACGTTTCCTCGGATTTGGCCGTCCAGAAGACGCCGTCTCTGTTGATCATTCGAATGGGTATGAATGCCTGCGTACCGACAATGGTGCCTCCGTCATCAACGACACTGAACGGAATCTGAGGGTGCTGGAAGATGGTCGAGACGAACTCCCACCGCCATTGCTCGATGGTCCGTTCTTCCTGGTACAGGCGGTTGTGGAGGTCGTTGCATGCAGCAGCCTCGTCCGCGGCAGCAAACCGTACGGTTAGAGCTGAATTCTCCATGCGTCCTTCTCGGCCGTAGACATAGCCGTGAGAACGTAGCCGGCTCCACTCGAGTGGTCAATGCAAACAGTCGCACCGGATATCCCGGACACGGTTCGGACTGCTGCAAGGACGATACATGCTTTACCCGCGACAGCGCTCACGCCGTTCGATGCTGATCGTGGCCGGCCCTGATTCTTATCTATCAGACATCTCCGGCCATGAGCGGCCCCGCGTCATCGTCAGGTGTTGATGCTGCGCCTGCCGAAGGGATGACTGCTACGGGTTTTGCGCCGTGGATCTGAGCTGTGCGATTCGATCGGTGTACACCGGGCCCTCGGCGGTCCGGGCCTCGAAATCCTCGGTCCAGTCGATCATGGCCAGGGC
>JAUVRN010000409.1 GCA_030597645.1 Candidatus Zixiibacteriota bacterium | reverse complement strand
TCCCGGGGCCGTATTCACAGTGAGGAACACTGGATCGGCCGCCGCACCGGCGGTGTTGGCAAAGGTGCGTATCAGGCTCTCTTCGGTTTCCTCTTCCAACGCACCCACGGACCTGGCAATCGCGAGATCCTTGTCGGATGTGATGTCGAGGAACCGGTCGTATCCGCCCAGGTTGCGTGTGGCAGCTCTGCCCACAGCAGCCAGGTTCGGATTGATCGACGTGACGCGTACGGCTGGCGGGTTGACCACCGTGTAGCCACTGATGTTCAGATCAATGCAACCGGTGTTTTGCAGTACGTCCACCAGATTGTCATTGACCGAACCGTCCAGCGGAGTGGCGGTGCGGAACACGAACTGCGAGTCGATCTGCAGACGCGGACGATCATCGCCTACCACGTAAAGCACGAGAGAGCCGCCACCATCGGTGGGATTCCCGTTACGAACCACCACGGCAATGCAGTCATCGCCTACCGCAGTCTGACGGGTGCGTCCCGACATGGTGCGGTACCAGAGACGGGCGCCCGTGTTGCCTTCGAGGAGACGATGGGTGCCGTCTACGTGGCCGGTGAACAGGTACGGCGTGCCGTCCGGCTGACAGATGACCGTCGGTGAGTTGTCGCTACGGACATCGTCACTGACCGGAACACCACCCGAAACACCGAGGGTGCCATAACCCATGTACCAGGAACGCAGGCCCAGCGTCTTGTTCCAGGCCGCGATACCGTCCGGCTCGGTGGTTCCACCCCAACGTCCATAGGAGGCCGTGTAGACCATACCAGGGCCGATGGAGGGGCCGCCACTCAGCGTGACGCCGCTGGTGGGACTGAAGCCCGGGGATGACATCGCTGCGTTAACGACGTCATTGACCCAGAGAATACCCCCGCCCGTGCCGTCTTCGACAGCTACGTCGATGGCGCCCACGGCACCAGTCTGCGGGAAGGCGTCAGACACCGGAGCCATCAGGCTGTTGTAGTACAGCACGCCAGCATCATACGCGAGCCCGGACAGGAAACCTTCCGGGGTATAGAACACCGGGTCGCCTGTGAATGTGACCGACGGGTTCGTAAGCTGCCAGTCGATTTCAGTATCCAGGCCGTCGTTGTCGAAGGAGGCCATGTCGATCTGGAAGATCGAGCCACCCTGGCCTTCCGCCACATTGTACGAGCCGACCCACAGCTTCGTGCCGTCGGAGCACATGGCGTTGTACGCTACGGCATCCGGGAAGTCCGGCAGCGTCAGGAAGCCGACCGTGGCGCCTGTTGTGGCGTCCAGCTTGTAGACAGTGCCAGTCTCCTGGGTGAAGTACACGTGCCCGCCCGTGACGATCGACGACGTCCAGTTGAGCTGGCCGTTGGGATCATCCAGCGGCACCGTCGTGGCGTTACGACTCCACAGGACCACACCGGTGGTTGCCTCGTACTTGGTAAACGAACGCGCACCAGCACCCGCGGCATAAATGCCCTCATCGGCGGCGGTGACCACACCTTTGAGGTCGCCGAGAATGAGCGGGAAGGCGCCATTCGTCCAGTTCAGTGCGCCCGTAGCCTTGTCATAGACAGAGATCGCATCGGTGTGCGTCACTATGACCTGGCCGTCGGCAATGACCGGTCCCAGGGACCTGCTGTTGCCAACGAGATCCACCGACCACGAGGTCACGAGACCGCAGAGGCTTGACAGCGAGGCCGTGGTCGCGTTGGTGCGTCCAATGCCGTTACCCTGCGTTTCCCAATTCGGGTCGGCAGCGGGAGTGCAGAGCGCAAAATCGGAAGGCGCACAGCACAGATCGACATTGATACCCCATCCCAGGTCGTATGCGTACGCATCCACCAGGGTGATGAACGTGGTGTCGCCCGGATCGACCGTGCCGTCCGTGTCGTCCACGTTCATTATGTAATCCGCGATCTGCGGTGCACCGCAGTTGACCGGATCGAATGCGCCCATGTCGGCGGACATCGTAAAGCCGGGGTCACCCATACGGGCGCCGGCGACTTCGACTAGCGCATAGAACTGACCACCTGGAGGCAGTACGATATTGTCTGCAGTGAAATCCCAGACACTGTAGGCGACAGCGAGCCAGTTGGCCTGGACCGTCGCACCCGGCAGGGTCTTACGCGCGACTTCCGTACCTGGGACGCCATTACCATCAAAGATGACCACGTCCACGTCCACGGCGGTACCGATGTCTACAATGGCACCGAGCGTGTCGTAGGTCGTCGTGGACCAGTCGCAGATGAACGCGGCGACCGTCTTCAGTGTGCAAGGTTGGCCCACCACACCACCGCGGAATTCGGCCACAGCGGCTTTTCGCGGCGGCACACCGGATGGCATGAAGAAGCATACCCCAAGCGTCGTGCCAAGGTCCCCAAGGTCGAGACAGTTGTCCACGTAGGGGACGCAAACCGACGGCGGGTATTCCGGGCACGTTTCCCAGTTCATGGTCCAGTTCTCGGGACCGAACAGGTCATCGAACCAGTGGTACGCCCGCGTCTGTGCCGTGCCGCCGTAGCACACGGTATCCAGAGCCGGATCACCGAAATTGCTGCGGTTGCGGTAGAAGCCACCGTGGAACGGGTTGCCGATGCAACCCAGGCCCATTTCGTCGGCTTCGTCAGTGAATGCCGAGATGGTGTTGAGCGACCGGGTGACTTCCCAGCGGTTGGACACCTCGAGCATGGCGTGTACGCGTCCAGCCAACGGGATCACGATGTTAAATGCCGAGAGGTCGAACGGAAGCAGACCGTACACCGCATTCGGATACGGAGAACTCATGGAGCCATCCACGGACCAGACGGCGAATGGCATGTCGATCACGGCCAGGATATTGGTCGTGTCCGGCAGTCCGGCGTCATCTGCGGTGATGGTGAGTCGCAGATCCGGAGCGCCGTCATTACCGATCGAGTCCGGATCGTGCGCCACGTACCAGTTCACCACCTTCAACGTT
>JAUVRN010000149.1 GCA_030597645.1 Candidatus Zixiibacteriota bacterium | reverse complement strand
TGGTAATGGTCACAGCCGTCAGTACGAAGTCTCCAAAGTGAGGATCCTGCGAACCGACCTGCTTAACGTCGAGCTGGACACCGCCGCACTGACGGATGCTCGGAGGGAAGAATCCGTTGGTCGAAGCCAGGTCGATCATGCTGTACGACACTTCTTCCACACCGTCGGTGCCGGGGCCACGACATGGGTTGTCGTATGAGGCGGATAGTATGTTGATGCCGCAGGGGAGATTGGGTCCCCACTCGCCGGCACGGCGCGGGTAGCCGCCTACCGAACAACCGTCGAATGCCCAGTGCACTGAATCCTGCACGACCAGCGCCCAACCACCGTCGAAATGATTTTGGGTGTTGCCATTGATGATGAACTGGTCGTGTTCAACCCCGAAGTTGCCCCCGCCCGCTTCGGCGCCAAAGTTGGTTACCCAGTAGGTACCGCCTGCTGTGCGGCCCGACGTCGTCCCGGACACGTCCTGATTGGCAGCACCACCAAATGTGGGAAGCGGCTCCTCCGCGACGGGGGCACCGCCGGCTGCCCGAGTCTGAAGGGCCGTACCCAAGAGCAGCATTAGAGCGCAAGGGATGCTCAGTGACCGGACCATGTGCACCTCCTGGTGACAGGATCTATAGCGGACGGCAAAGCTGTCTAGCAGTACTGCGGCCGGCACGCGCTCAGACTGCGGTGCCTGCCGCTCCACATCGAATCGTGATGCGAGTCTCGGTGGACGGGATATGGATACGTCAAGTATACCGTACGGACGGGCTGGATCAACCACAGATACCCGCGGAATACACGCATTTGACAGTGTCCCTGCCCGGATCGCGCCCGTATATTACGGTCCGGAGGTAGCCTTCCGATGATTGGCACCCGGATTCTTCACTACCAAATCATCAAAAAGCTCGGCGAAGGGGGAATGGGCGCAGTGTATCTGGCCCAGGACCTCGATCTCGGGCGTCACGTGGCACTCAAGGTCCTGTCTGCGGAGCGCCTCGCCGATGACGATTCCCACAGGCGCTTCCTTCACGAAGCCAAGGCGCAGGCCATGCTCAGTCACCCCAACGTGGCCACGTTTTACGAAGTCAAGGAACACGAAGGCAAAGCCTTCATCGTCATGGAGTATGTCGAGGGACAACCGCTCTCGGCATTCCTGCAATCTGACGAACTGGCGTGTGATGAAGTGCTGGATCTCGCTGTCCAGATTGCGGAAGGTGTGCGCGCGGCGCATGAGCACGGTGTCGTCCATCGCGATATCAAACCCGACAACATCATGATCACCACGGATCGCCGGGTGAAGATCACAGACTTCGGCCTCGCGCGCTGGACGGGTGCCAGCACGCTTACCAAGAGCGGCACTCGACTGGGGAGCACCTACTACATGTCGCCCGAGCAGGCGGAAACGCGACGAGTAGATGCACGCACCGACATCTTCTCCATCGGGGTCATCCTCTACGAGTTGTTCTGCAAACGGCGCCCGTTCGAAGGAGACAACGAAGCGGTCATCATCTACAACCTCGTCAACTCACAGCCCCAACCTCTCGCACGCTACTGCCGGGATGCGTCGGAGAGCGTCGAGTGGATCGTGATGAAGTGCCTGGCGAAGAATCCCGATGAGCGCTACCAGTCGGCGGCCGACCTGGTGGCCGATCTCAAGCGCGCCAGGCATGAGCTCCAATCCGGAGGCAGCATCGCCCACCCGAGTGGCTTGCACCGCCGGTCCTGGATCCGGCGTCATCCTACCGTGGCGATTGGCGCCTCCATCCTGGCTTCCTTGGTGCTGGCCGGTGGGCTGGTCCCCCAGGCCAGAATTGCGGTGTTGACGGGCCTCGGCCTGATGACCTCGGAGAGCAGAACCTATCTCGCGGTCATTCCATTCGCAGGTGTCGGGGAAGACCCGCCCAGCCAGTCTGTGCTCGACGGGCTACTGGAAACGCTCACCAGCAAGCTGACACAGATGAAGCAGTTTCATCACTCTCTGAGCATTGTGCCGGCCAGCGATGTACGGCGGCTGGGCGTCGCGAGCGTGCGGGAGGCCCGGCAGGCCTTCGGCGTTACGCATGCGGTCACCGGGAGCATGCAGAATCTGCACGACCGGATCCGCATCACGTTGAACCTGGTGGACGCAGATCGAGAGGAACAGCTACGTTCGTCGGTGATTGATGAGCCGTCGGCCAATGCCTTCGCCGTGCAGGATTCCACCGTGGTGGTTCTGGCATCCCTCGTCAACCTCGAGCTGCTGCCCGTCGTGCGCGTGGTGCTCACGGCCGGTCAGACGAACCAGTCGCAGGCCTACGATTACTACCTTAGGGGGCGCGGGCACTTTCAGCGGTATACCTCGGCGATACATGCATTTGTGCGTGCCGATACGACGCAACTCGACAGCGCCATTGGGATGTACCACGAGGCGGTCCGCGCCGATCCGGACTACTCACTGGCTTACGCGGCGCTGGGCGAGGCGTACTGGCGCACGTTTCTGGCCCGCTCCGATTCGGTGTGGATGGACAAGGCCATCGGTGCAACCCTGCATGCCATCGAACTTGACGATCAGCTGGCGTTCAGTTACGTGACGCTCGGGCGGATCCACAAGGGCACGGGCCGCTATCTGGAAGCCGTCCACAACTACAAGAACGCACTCAGGCTCGATGCCCTGATCATGGACGCGTACAGTGGCATGGCGACTGCCTATACGTATCTGGGTCAACTCGATGAAGCCGAAGCAGGCTACCGGCGCATGACCGAACTGCAGCCGGACTACGCGCGCGGCTACGAGCAGCTGGCTGCGTTCTATAGTAACCACGGCATGCACGACGATGCCCGAGCGGTTCTGCAAACGCTGGTGGACCGCAGCCCGGAGGGCTTTGACAACTGGAACACCGTTGGCGCCGTGTACTACAGCCTGGGTGAGTGGGATCAGGCACGCGAAATATGGGAGCAATCTCTCGCCTACCGGCCCGGATATGCAGTCCTGTCCAACCGGGGGACTATCTACTTTTCAGAGAGGCTGTATGCCAAAGCGGCTGCGATGTACGAAAGAGCACTGGCGATAAACGACGGCGACTACCAGGTGTGGATCAACCTGGCTGCCGTCTGCAACGAGATTCCGGACCGGCGTGAGGAGGCACATGCGGCTTATCTGCGCGCCATCGAGATGGGCGAAGCCGCTCGCCGTATCAACCCCAAGGACGGAATGCTCGATGTGTGCATCGCTGGGGGTTACATGGAGGTGGCGGACACGCCCCGCGCCCTGATCCTAGCCGAGAGGGCCCTGCAGCTGGCGCCCGACCAGGTAGATGTGGTGGCGCGTGCCGGAATCGTGTATGAGCAGGCAGGCCGGCGTACCAAGGCCCTCGAACTGATCGGTCATGCCCTGACGCATGATTATCCCAGGAATCAGCTGGAAGCTGTGCCGGCGCTGGCCGGACTGTTAGCCGATCCACGCCTGGTCGACTACGTTGAGCAAGAATAGGCGCGTGGAAGGAGGTCGTCAACATCGGTAGCGATAAGAAGAAAGAGAAGAAGAACAAGCGGACGTCGGGGGGGGAAGCGCCCAAAGAACCGATCGTGGATTACACGCCGATCAGGCGTCCTCGAGACATAAGAAAGGACCATCCGATGGCAGGCAACCCTCATGACATCATCATTACATACGACTCGCTGCTGGGTGAGTACGTAGTCACGCCCAGCACCGTCGTCAAGAAAACCCACAAAGTCCGGATCAAAAACAACACAGAACTTGAGCACGTAACAGATGTCACCATCCAGTTCTGTTGTGACGAGATGGTGGAGCCACCGCAACATGAGCCGTTTGTGCTCGCCCCGGGTGATGCGCGCACATTTACCATCCACAGCAGTGCGGGGGGCGGCATACACTGCTTCGCGGTATTCTGCCATGCGACCATGAAGTATGCCCTGGGCGGGTCGATGCCGATCATCATCGTCGACCCCAAGAAGTAATAGCGCTTCGCAGAATGTGCTGTTGAGCAGATGACCTAATGGCTGGCCGCGGCTGGTAGGCTGTACTATCATCCGTGGATTATGAGCGGATTTGAAGGAAAAGAAGTTCAGGTCATCGATTCGCACACGGGGGGTGAACCGACCCGAATCATCATCGACGGCGGTCCACCCCTGGGTGGCGTCACCGTAGCGGATCGTCGAGACAGCTTCCGGAAACACCACGACTCCTTCCGCTCTGCCGTGGTCCATGAACCCCGGGGCTCGGATGTACTGGTTGGGGGTCTCCTCTGCAAACCTGTGGACCAGGCCTGTATCACGGGGGTCATCTTCTTCAACAACGTGGATTATCTTAACATGTGCGGCCACAGCATCATCGGCCTCGTCGTCTCGCTGCAATTTCTCGGTCTGGCTCACCCCGGGGAGCACAGGATCGAAACACCCGCAGGCACCATCACCGCACGGCTGCACGACTCCGGTGAGGTGACCTTTCGGAACGTCGCCAGCAATCGCTACAAGAAGAATGTGGCCATCGACGTGGAGGGCTACGGCCGGGTCACCGGCGACATCGCATGGGGTGGCAACTGGTTCTACCTCGTCAGCGAACACGATCAGACCGTTGCGGCCAACCGGATCGACGAACTCACCGACTTTACGCGTGCCATCCGCCGGAAACTCGATCAACAACAGATCACAGGCAAAGATGGCGGCGTAATCGATCACATCGGATTGTTCGGCCCACCGACACTCGAGGGCGCAAACAGCAAGAACTTCGTGCTCTGTCCCAGCGGTGCCTACGATCGTTCTCCCTGCGGTACCGGTACCAGTGCCAGGCTCGCGTGCATGTATGAAGACGGCACGCTCAAGGAGGGGGACATCTGGCGACAGGAGAGCATTGTCGGATCCGTGTTCGAAGGCATGATCGAAGTCTCAGGCGGCGAGATCTGTCCCCGGATCACCGGCTCGGCCTACATCACCGCCATGTCCAAGCTGATTCTCGAGGATGGCGATCCCTTCAAGACAGGCATTCCCATTTGACGCACGGCACCTTTGAATTCGCCGTCATCAGCGCGAGCCAGGATGCGTCCGCAGCCAACCTGCCATCGCCGCTGCAGAACCACGATCCGGACGGCCTTGCAGCGAACCGGGGATGGGGAACTCACCAGGGAGCCCGTCCCGACCAATTAGCGCATAAATAACGCCTTGCTGGACATCCGGTTAGGGGCAGATCTCACAGGTCACTTGATTTTTCCGGGAATCCAGCGATCTTTCGGTAGTCCTCCTGTATCGAGGACGGAGTTCCCGAGCAACCCGTAGCACACCCCCGTTGTAGTCCTTCCGGCTCCGAGACTCGGTCGTTGACCATGTGTGGCCCCGCAACGAGGCCTGGATGAAGCCGAACGGATTTGGCGGCCTGTTCCTGGTGGCACTGCTCCTGGTGCCCGTGTCACTGGCGGCCTACTATCGTGCTGGAGATGTGCGTCCATCTGAACGTGTCGAGCCGACGCGCATCATCGTCAAACTTCAGTCTGACATAGCAGCGCACCTGGTGCGCTCCGGCCAGCGCGCCGGGGCTACCGGTGTGGCGGCGCTTGACGCCGTCGGTGACCGGCTGGGCACCACCGGCTATGAAGAGCTGATCCCATCACGGACACGTAGTGGACCTCCCGCACGCCTTCGCAATGTGATCGTGATTGACCTGCCCGCGGGCACAGACATGTCCCGGGCCCTGGCGGAATCCAACGCACTCGCCGTCGTAGAGTATGCCGAGGCCGATCACCTGCTCGAACTGTTGGATGCGCCCGACGATGCGCTCTACTCGTACCAGTGGGGCCTGCA
>JAUVRN010000212.1 GCA_030597645.1 Candidatus Zixiibacteriota bacterium | reverse complement strand
GTGGCATCGGGTTCGCCAGACAAACATCTCTGTTCGGACGCGGATTTGCGGGCAGCCGCTCCGTTCGCATCGATATCACGGGCCCCGACCTGGGGCGCGTCCTGGAGGTGGCCGGTCGCGTGTTCCAGCAGGTGGGAGAAGTCCTCCCGGGCAGCAGTTCGCGACCGATTCCCGGACTGGACCTCGGCAACCCGGAGGTGCGTGTCTATCCCGATCGCGTGCGGGCAGCCGACGTGCGCCTGACGTCCGCCGAGATCGGCTGCGCCATACATGCGCGGGTCGACGGCGTCAAGGTCAGCGAGTATTTTCACGACGGCCGCGAGATAGATCTCGTCGTCAAGGGGGACGACACCTGGGCGCGGCACACGCAGGATATCGCGCAGCTGCCCCTCTCCACACCGGACGGGCGCATCATTACGGTGGGCGCCGTGGCCCGGGTGGAACAGCGGCAGGGCCCGGTACAGATCAATCACGTCGAACGCCAGCGTACCGTGTCGATCGAAACGGGGTTGCCGGACGATATCCCCCTGGAAGCGGCCGTGGCCCGCCTGGAACACGACGTCGTCGCGCCGCTGCGCGCGGAGGGTCTGATCGGCGGACTCTACGATGTCCACATGTCGGGCACGGCAGACGACCTGTCGCGCCTCCGGAAGGAGCTGACGACGGATTTCAACCTGGCCGTGGTCCTCACCTACCTGTTGATGGCCGCCCTCTTTCAGTCATTCGTCTTCCCGGCCGTGGTGATGGTCACCGTGCCACTGGCCACCTTCGGCGGTGTCCTCGGTCTCAACGTCGTCCGCCTGTTTGACGGCTCCCAGCAGCTCGACATTCTCACGATGCTCGGGTTCGTGATCCTCGTCGGAACCGTGATCAACAACGCGATCCTGATCGTGTACCAGGCCATTCACCTGATGCGCGACGGCGCGGATGCACGCAGCGCGGTCAAGGAATCAGTACGCATCCGCGTGCGCCCGATCTTCATGTCCACGTCCACGTCCGCGCTCGGCATGTTGCCTCTGATCGTCATGCCGGGAGCCGGTTCTGAGTTGTATCGCGGGCTCGGTGCCGTAGTGGTGGGCGGACTGGCCATCTCGACAGTGATCACACTCGTGCTCACGCCCCTGGTCTTCTCGTACGCGCTCGAAGCGGTAGAGCAGATCAAGGCGTGGTGGGGCCGAAGGCCGGGGTCCGGTGCCGGACGGGTCACCGAGCCCGAACGGTAGTCACCCCAAGCACTTCCTATGTCGATTCCCGCAGGTTACGCGCACTGGCTTCACCTCCGCTGGCCCGCAGGCACGGTGGAAAAACTGCCCGTGGTCGGTGAACGGGGCCGCACCAATGTTCCCGGAGTGCGTATCGTGGGCGACCTGACGGGCGTGCCCCTCTTGAAGTTTGCTGCAGACAGCGGCGCGCGGGCGGTTCAGGATATCATGGCGGAGCCGGGATTCCAGGCCGGCCTGAGTGATTCGCTGGACCTCGCCATCATCGGTGCCGGGCCGGCGGGTCTCGCGGCGGCGCTGGAGGCACAGCAGGCCGGTCTGCGCTTCGAGATCTTCGAGGCCACGGAACCTCTCTCCACCATCGTGAACTTCCCGCGCGCCAAGCCGATCTACACGTATCCCACCGCCATGACGCCCGCCGGGCGGCTCAGGCTCACCGCCGACGTCAAGGAATCGCTGTATGAGGAGCTGGAGTCTCAGCGACGGGAAGCGGGGATCGAACCGCGGCACGTTCGCATCCACGGCGTTCGCCGGGTGGGAGGCGAGCTCGTTCTGGAGGATGGATCCGGCGGAGCCGTGCAGCGGGCCCGCCGAGTCGTCGTGGCCGTCGGGCGCAGCGGCAACTTTCGCACTCTGGGTGTCCCCGGCGAACATATGGACAAGGTGTACAACCGGCTGCACGATCCCGCAGACTTTGCGGGAAAACGGGTGCTGGTGGTCGGGGGAGGTGATTCGGCCGTGGAGGCGGCGATCGCACTGGTCTGCGGCGGATCTCATGTCACGAGGAGTTATCGCGGTACGTCCTGGAGCCGTCCCAAGGACGAAAACGTACAGAAACTCAACGCGCTGCTGTCCGATGAGTCCGTGGTCGTGGAGGTACCGCATCCTTCGTCTGAGCGCGTGACCACGGCGGTTACCGAGGCGACCCGGAGACCCGTGAAACGGGGTACACTGGACATCGCGCTCGATACTACGGTCGAATCCATAGCCGACGATCGGGTCGTACTTCGCAGCCGGGCGCAGGGTACCACACGGGAACTCCGCAACGACGCCGTGTTTGTCATGATCGGCCGCGAGGCACCGCTCGATTTTTTCAGGCGCTCCGGTGTGGCCATCGCAGGAGAGATGCGTCCGGCAAGCTGGGTCTATCTGGCGCTGTTCGTTCTCTTCTGTGCGTGGCTTTACAACTGGAAGTCAGGTGGATTCTTTGATGCCGTATGGCGAGATCTGGGCTGGTTTCCCTATTCACTCGCGGCCTTCGCAGACCAGGCGGCAGCCGGAGGGCGTACCCTCTGGTCGATTATCGTCAAGTCGGCGGTGGGCTCGGCGTTCTGGTACACGCTCGCCTATTCCATCGTGGTGGTCACCTTTGGCTTCCGTCGCATGCGCCGCCGCAAGACGCCGTATGTCCGCCTCCAGACCTGGGTCCTGATGGCCGTGCAGGTCATCCCGCTGTTTCTCCTGCCGGAGATTCTGTTGCCCTGGCTGGATAGCCTGGGATGGCTTCCGGCGTGGCTGGCCGACCCGCTGTTCCCGGCCGTCGACTACGGCCACGGTCGCGAGTTCTGGCGGGCGTACGGTTTCATCCTCGCCTGGCCCCTGAACGTGTACAATGTCTTCACCGCCCAACCGTTGTGGGCATGGATCGGTATCGGATTCCTGCAGACGTTCGTGATCATTCCCCTGGGCATTTACCGCTGGGGGAAGGGGTTCTACTGCGGCTGGATCTGCTCCTGCGGAGCCCTGGCGGAGACGCTGGGGGATACGTATCGGCACAAGATGCCGCACGGACCCGCCAGCAACCGGTGGAACCTGGCAGGTCAGGTTGTTCTTGCGGTGGCTGTAGCTCTGCTGATTGGCCGGATCACAGGCTGGGTCATCCCCGGCTATGACTGGTTCGACGCCCACTTTGGCGGTTGGCTCGACCGGTACAAGTGGACCATCGACGTGGGGCTGGCCGGTGTGCTCGGATACGGGGTGTACTTCTGGTACTCGGGGCGCGTGTGGTGCCGCTTCCTGTGTCCGCTGGCGGCGCTCATGCACATCTATGCGCGATTCTCGCGTTTTCGCATCTTTGCACAGAAATCCAAGTGCATCTCGTGCAACGTTTGCACGAGCGTGTGTCACATGGGCATCGACGTCATGAACTTCGCCAACAAGGGAGTGCCCCTGGAAGACCCGGAGTGTGTGCGCTGCTCCGCGTGTGTGCAGAGCTGCCCCACGGGCGTCCTCTCATTCGGCCGGGTCGACGGCGAGGGCCGTGCTGTGCCCGACCGCGTAGTCGCATCTCTGATTCCGTCGCAGGAAGTGACAACCTCAAAGACCTTGGCCGAGTAGCGCCCCATCCGGCGAGGAAACCTGCAGACCTTCTGGTGGTTATACATGGTCAGGGGGCCCAGGACGCGCATGAGAGCTATCTGGCAGGACGACGTACTGGCCGAATCGGACCGAACTATCCTGGTCGAGGGCGTGCATTATTTTCCGCCCGAGTCCATCAGGCGCGAGTATTTCACGCCGAGTGATACGCGCACGATCTGCCCCTGGAAGGGCGAAGCCGCGTACTATTCCGTGACGGTAGGCGACCACGCCCAACGGGACGCGGCGTGGACCTATCCCGACCCCTTGCCGAGAGCCCGGCACTTCAAGGATTACATTGCCTTCTGGCGTGGAGTTCAGGTGGTCGAATAGGCCCCGGCGGCCTAACGGACACTCGCAGACCTCGCAGGGTTGCGGACCCCCCTTGAAGATGTGGCTCACCATGTAGATGATGTCCGCGGAGGTGGTGCGGTCGTCGCAGTTGTTGTCGGCGGCTTCGTTGCATGGTGCGGGGGGTGTGCCGCCTTTGAAGACGAAGTTGACCAGCGCGATGATGTCCGCTGAGGACAGGATACCGTTCTGGTCCATGTCGCCGGTGAGCGGTATGGGACAGATGTTTTCATACAGAAACAGCAGGTCGTCCACCTCATCGATAGTCGAAATGTCCATGTCACCGTCATTGTCTCGATCGTGCAGGATGGCGCACGAGCCTGCCGATGACGCATTCAGCTTGCGTACCAGGGTGAAGACTCCGGTGCCGTCGTTTTCCCAGACCCGGACATCGGCTGACGAAAAGTGACTGGTGACCAGGTCGAGGTCGCCGTCGCCGTCGATGTCGCCCAGATCCACGGCCAGCGTGAATTGTCCCCCGGCATAGACCACGACGCTGTCGAAACCACCGGCGCCGTCACAGAAGGCGATGGACGTGTTGTTTGAGAGTGAGTTGGCGGAGGCGATATCCACGTCGCCGTCTCCGTCGATGTCGCCCACGGCCACCATCCAGGGACGTCCGCCGGCGCCGATGATGTCGGACGGGGTGAGGTTACCCTGGCCGTCGCCGAGCATGATGACGAGGTGCTGGCTCGAATAGGCGCCCACGATGATGTCCAGTATCCCGTCTCCGTTGACGTCCGTGGCCGCCACGGCCGTCTCGCCGTTCGCGCCTGCTTCAAAATTGAGTGACGAGTCGAAGACACCGGT
>JAUVRN010000083.1 GCA_030597645.1 Candidatus Zixiibacteriota bacterium | reverse complement strand
GGGCAATCCCCTCCTCTACCGGCTCGGTCGTGAAGTAGACTTCTGTGAATGAGCCCAGCCGGTACACCCAGAGCAGGTCCTTTCTGGCGTTCTCCTCCGTGTAGATCTCGCTGGCCGCCGTTTCGTTCGCAGACCGAATCACACTTTCGCGGGTGTACTTCTTGCCGACGATTCGGATCTCGCGGACCGTCTGACCGTAAGGAGCGTCTTCCGATAAGCCAGGCTTGATGTCTTCGAGCTTGAATATCTTGGCCACGCACGGATCGGTCCATAGTGGCAGACACACGGCAGCAATCACTACGATCCATACGGTGTTCCGGACGTTCAAGCCGATCTCCAGGAGTGGGTCTGGATTCTGATTCGCCATGGGCCCGGCGTGCTTTCGATTCCGAAGCGCCTGGCCCGCCAGTCACCCGCCGTAATCAACAGTATCCGGTCGTGGAACCCGTCCGTCTATGCCACCTTGGTGGTATAGAGGGAAGCAGGCAGGCGCTTGCCGTCCCGCACACCGGGAACCTCGCCCGATCCGGGCGCCGGCGCAACTACAGATTCCCCCGGACGTACAGTTGGACTCCGCTGTACTTGAAACCATAATGACCCTCGGCCTCCGCACCCGGATAACTGCTTTCTTTCTCGGTTTCAAACGAGATGCCGAGGCCTTCGAGCCCGAGACCAAGGGCAATGTTCCTGTGCAGAAGATATTCGATTGCAAGAGTCGACTCGAGGATTCTCCCCCTGATGCCCGCAATCTCGAGGTACATCCAGTCGGCGCTTTGCCTGAGGTACCAGTTGGGAGACAGTGCCACGATGAAGCCCACGGAGATGACGGGCAGTGGCGCCGTGGTCGAATGCTCCGTCCGCGGCTCGCCTATCTCTCCCAGCCCGTACGTAACCGGCATGAGATAGATACCGGCACCAATATGCAAGTCGATCCGTTCGTCCAGCAGGAACGACCACATGTATTTGAGCCTGACTATGGCGAAGTTGAAAACGCTGTTGATTCCCGTGCCCGCTGAGATGACGGTACTATCCGGCAACTCGATGTCTTTGGTCGTCGTGGTGGTACCGTCACGATTGAGGTGGAACCAGCTCATGGTCAGTCTGTGTCGGCGGTTATGCGTAAACCTCCAGCCCCCGTCGATCCGGAACGCGGTGTTGGTGGCTTCCAGATCAAGGAACTTCTCGACGGCAAGATTGAGTCCGAGTCCGACGTTGCTTTCGCCCAGGATGAACGTGCTCTCCAGGTTGATCAGAAACGCTCCGAGTTGAGCGTAGGCGCTGGGCCACGGCGCGTAGGTCCCTTTCGCCTCGGCCGTGTCGGCCTGTGCGAATGCCGACGCTGACGCCAGCAGCGCCAGGACCAGCGCGGCGAAACACCGTGTCCCTATGCGGCGGGTCCTTGTGCTCAAGAGGGATGCAAGCATGCTAATCCGCCCTGCTTCCAAGAGGTCTCACCTTTCCAGTGGTCCGCAGTATCCGACGAAGGCGCCGGGAAGCCTGTGCCACCTTAGTGGTATGCAGTCGCGACCAGCTTGACATGATCTCCTTAACTATCGTCATTCCTTCCTTGGTCGGGCAAGGACAGTCACCCGAACGACCAGAAATCAAGGAGGCCCTTATGATATCGGAAATCAGTTCACACAGAGGATTCACGGACCAACGGGGCGTGCTGCACCGATCCGGCATGCTCTGTATCGCCGTGGCGCTGTGCGCGATGTGGTCTACTGCCGCGGCTCAATCGACATCCGATTCGTTGCCCATACCACCGGGCACGAATCCAGCCGATCACGCCATCTTTCCTGCGGACGGACAGACGGAGCAACAACAGCTGACCGATCAGCTGGAGGCGTATCGCTGGGCGACCCGGCAAACGAGCTGGGATCCCTACCAGGCCTATGACAAGATGGCAGAGCAGGGCTATGTCGCTGCGAGGACGGCCGAATCGACCGAGGGCGCGGCCATCCGCGGAGCGGCCAAAGGGGCGCTGGTCGGGCTTGCGATCGGCGCTATTGCCGGCGACGCGGGAAAAGGCGCGGCGATCGGAGCCGCAGCGGGCGGCATTACCGGCGGAATGCGCGGTCGAAGAACTCGAGAGGCGGCCCAGTCGCAGTCCGATCTGGCGATGGAAGAGTTCAATCGCAGTTTCGCCAACTGGGACAAATACTACATCGCCAATCTGGAAGGCAAGAAGTACACCGTCAAGTAGTACACGCCGCAGCCATTGAATCTCAGAAGGAATGGTGATATGAGCCACAATAAGATCAGATCTCTTTGTATCGGTGCCTTTCTTGTCGTCGCACTTTGCGGGAGTGCGAGTGCTGAACCCGTCTGGATTTGCTCCATTACCGAGGGCGTCGAAACCTGGGACGACGGGACCTGTCATCTTCCGGATTTCGGCGGCCTTGCGATGCCTACCTTTTTGAAGGTGGACCTCAACCGCAAGCACATTACCATCATGGCCCCGGAGAGCCGAAAAGGTGAGATTACTCAAATCGGCGTGTTCCAAAAGGGGGACGGCAAGTGGGTCATCGCCGGCATTGAAGAGGGACGCGCCTGGAGCATGGTCGTCTCGGACGATGGCCACATGACCCTCTCGGTCAGCGGAGACGGTACTACCTGGTCGGCGTTCGGGCACAGCATGCCCGCAGATTGACCGGCCCCGGTTCATGCCCTATTCGCCAGGCCCATCTAATGGACAGTGAAACGGAGGGTTAGGAGATGAGGTTGCGCGGATCTACCGGACTGGGCCCGCTCGTGAGACGCCTGTGTGCAACTGCAGCTTTCGGCCTGTTCGCCATCGCCTCCAGTGCGTCTGCTGAGGAAGTGGACTACGGCCTCGACCGTCCCGAGACCGGCGGCTACACATACTCGCTGGACATGCCCCCGATCTGGAAGGGCTACAGCGGCTTTGAACTCCAGTGGTTCGAGCCCAGTGATGCGGGCCAGCTGGGCGGCCTGGCCAATTTCGGCTTATTCAAGAACCTGGGCAGTCCGATTGTGGGCCTGGCGGCCATCAGTGCCGAGGGCTATGCCGGCTGGCGCTCCCAGGACTTCGACTGGGGCGCCCGCGCACAGTGGATTATCCCTACGTTCAACATCGGATTTGGCGCTGACTACAACGGTACCGATGACCGCGTCTCGTTTCTGCTGAGACTGGATCTCCCTGTCAATCGTGGTGGCATCTTCGGTCGTGGCTCTATGCTATCGCTGCGCTGGCTGCCGGGCTTCGGTCACACGATCAGCGCCGGCATCACCGTGCCTCTCTGGGGCTCCAAGATCGGCAAGACCCGCGCCAAGCGGGACCACGTGCGCCTCGTGCAGCGGGAGTCCAGGCGGCTCGAAGAAGAAGACGTTAGCAAGGATCTGCGCGAGATCGCGGATACACTTAGGGCTCGGACCTTTGGAGTGGCTCGACTGACGCAGCCGTTCGTCGAACAATCGGGCGGTAATCCGCACGAGGCCATGGCGCCGGCACTGGAGGAGCTCAAGGCGTACATGGCGTCCACGGACGGACTTTTCCCCAACGGGCACTCCGCGCGGGAGGAGATTCGCGTCTACCACCAGGTACTGGACCACGCGTTTTCCGATGCGCTCTCGACACTGCCGGTGGCCCAGTGGGAGAGCACCGAAGCCGGCCTTGAAGCCAGCCGCATGGCGCGCCGGTACCTTCTCGATTACATGCTGTACCCGTACAACTACCTGCTGGGACAGCGGAAAAAGAGCGATTCCTTTAAGGGACTGTCGGCGGTCGCGCGGTCACACTTTGCCGGCTGGCTGCTCAAGGAATCGGGCGCCGCCGAAAAGGAAGTCAGGGCGGCCTACTGGATGTTCCAGTCGCTGTGCGACATGATGGAGGAGAATCGCGCAGCGCTGCGTGATCGGTGGGAGGACGCCCGGTTCGTGTGGCTTCCCCTGCAGTACGGCCTCAAGCCCGAAGACCACGATACCGAGGAGGAAGTCCAGGGCATCATCGAGCGGGCTACGCGGGTCGATTTCCAACGCGGGACCAAGACCTGGTACGTCATCAACGAACAGTTCCAATGGGAAATCGCACGCTCCATTCTGGCCGCTGAAGACTACCATGTGCTGTGGATTCACGACATCCGCGGTGTCAATGATGCGGGGGACCGCGATGCCATCACGTACGCCCAGGTAGCCACCTACTACAAGGCCATGATCGCTCGCGTCACGACTTACGATGACACGGGCAAACTGCCCATGTACCTGATCTTCCTGGATCAGCACTACTTCGAGATCAACAAGTCCAGACTGTGGTTGCGTGTGCTGCGTGAGCCCCTGGACTACACCGTGAGCCTGCCATCGGAGCAGAAGGACTGGGAAGACCGGCTACGTGGCCTCCAGCAGGACCTGCGCGATGCCATCGAATCGTCGTTGCTGCTACGTGTCCAGCGCAGCCAGTACGGCGAGGACTGGCTAAAGAACCGGATCAAGGTGCATGTCAACATCACCAACCCCGCCGATGGGTCGTTTATCAGCACGCATGTGGTGGGTATCGTTCCCGTGCCGGACAACAACATGCGGGATCACCGCAAGATTGCATTCTACGACATCACCGAAGAGGACCCGTACAAGGGAATGGTCATGTTCACCGGCATGGGCATCGGCGAACACTACGTGGGCACCGACTGGGAAGACCGGGCCCTCATGATGCGGGGACCGGGCGCACTCGGCGTCAAAGACGCGGCACGACAACTGGTCATCAACCAGGGCTTTACGCCAAGCCAGATTCCCCAGCCACTCCGCCCCCTGCCAAAGAGCAAGACGTACGAACAGGCTATAGATGAGGCCCTGACCCTGGTTCCCGAGTGGCTGGACGATGACTACGAAGTCATGCAGCTGCACAACCAGACGGGGTTTCGCGACAAACCGATCAATCCCGCCAAGGCTGTGCTGTACAGCCTGATGCCTGACGGGTCCCTGCTGCAGGCGCCCGATGCCCTGTGGCAGAACTACCTGTTTGCCTCCCTGATGGCCGGGAGTTCTCTGCGAGGGTGCCGATCGTTGATCATCGCGCCCACGGCGGAATCGGCCCCGAGTGCAGGTCCTCCTACCCTGGCACGCGCCAACGGATTGCTCAACCGTCTTATCGTCTTCGACCAGATGATGGCGGAGGAATTGGAGGCCGCCGGAGGACTGATCAAGGTCGGCCTTTACGCGCCCCGGCAGGGTGTGGCGGATCTTGCGGGGCGGTTTCGCCAGGCCTTCGACGTGCACGTACCGTGGGAGGAAAAGGTCTGGCCGCCCTGGGAGCACAAGACTCCAGACCCCGCAGGCGCGATTGACAGGCTGCTGGACTCGCTGGGCTACGCTGAGAGTTACCTCGCGAGTGCAGACACGGTCCAGGCCAGTCCCAAGCTGCACCTCAAGGCCAATTTTTTTGCGTCCAGGGAAGCGTGGGACAACCTGGTGACAAGGCCCGAGTGGCCCGACGTGTTCCGCGCCTACTTGATCTACCTGGCGGAACAAAACGTGGGTGCCGACACCGGCACCGCTGCTCCGGATGTACGTGCCATTCCGGAGGAGCTACACGATCGCGCGCTCGAAATGGTCAGGAACATGATCTCGGATATGGGCCCGGCGGAGATGGAAAAGGCCATCGCCTTCTTCACTGTGGGCAGCGCGAATATGGATTACCGCAGTATGTGTCTCGACGGTGAGGCCATGGTAGTCGTGGCGGGCTGGGAGAGCCTCAACGGCGTAATCGATTTCATGCTTCTGGCCGGCCTGTGCGAATGGCCTGAGACCACCGAAGAACTCGACGCCCTGCTGCCTCCGCCCAGTGGACTGATGCGCCGAATCTCAGGCCTCATGAAACTTATGCTCTAGCGACAGTTGCTGGCCTTGCCATGCGTCCACTCCGCACCGCTTTCCTCCTGATCGCATGCTGCCTGGCTTGCGGCCAGGTCCGGGCTCAGGATGGCGAGCCCGAATCCGATTCGCTGGCGGAGTTTCGCGGCCAGATCGTCAAGTCCATCAAGATCCGCGGTGTCAACATTACCAAGGACTATGTGATCACGCGGGAGATTTGGACGGACGAGGGTAAGCCGTTCGATCCCGATCTGGTGCGGGACGACGTTACGCGCTTGCAGAATCTCTCCATCTTCGGCTCGGTGGTCGTGGATGTGACGGCGGTGGAGGGGGGCGTGGAACTCGATTTCGAGTTTACCGAAATGCCCTGGCTGATCCCCTACCCTGCGCTCAAGTACACCGAAGAGAACGGATTCTCAATCGGCGCGGGCGTCTCTTCTCCGAATTTCGCCGGCAAAGACGTGACCCTCTCTGCCAGCGTGCTGTTCGGTGGAACCAACACGTTCAACGTGAGTGCCGCCAACCCCTGGGTCTCGGGCAACCACCGGTCGTATGCGCTCAAGGGCTGGCACATGGTGAGAGACAACGTGGTGCTGGACTATAGCGAAACCAGCAATCTGGCTGCCGCTGTGCTCGGGACGTATATCGGTCAACGTGGTCGAGCGGATCTTGGTATCGCATACTATGCGGTGACCAGCGATCGTGACAGTATCACGCTCGATTCGGACAACACCGACAATCTCTGGACCGCGATGAGCTCCATCGGCTACGACAGCCGCGACTCCTGGCGGGTGCCCCACGATGGCTGGTGGTTGAAACTGAGCCCGATATTTCTGGGTGGCGACGCCCACTCCTGGACCGTGCAATTTGACGTTCGTCGCTTCCAGCCGGTGGCCGCGCGCCACACGATTGCGACGGGACCTCTCCTATCGTTCCAGTCGGGTGAGGTAGGTGTACAGATTCCGTCGTACATGCAGTACTTCCTCGGCGGCGCCAACACCATCCGCGGTTACAAACTCAAGGAGCTGGGGCGAGAGATCTTTGGGAAGAATCAGTTTCTCTACACGCTGGAGTATCGCTACCTGCTGGTACCATTGAAGGGCTTCAAGGTACTCAAGTGGACCGTGGGGCTGGGCCTTGAACTGGCCGCCTTTGGCGACGTCGGCATCGCGTGGAGCACAGCGGACGAATTCTCTTGGGACCGTACCCGGTTCGGATACGGTGTCGGAATTCGAGCGCTTGTACCAAGTATTGGAATGGTGCGTTTCGACATGGGCGTGAGCCAGTACGGTGACGTATTGTTCAACTTCGGCATTGGTTCGATCTTCGACGCGCGCGCCAAGAAGATACGATGAGAGCACCCGTCATCTGCCTGCTGGCGCTGCTCTGGTTGGCCCCACCGGCAGTCTCCCAGGACGCCGCACCCACAGATACGACTTCGAATCCGTCCGACGACCGGATCAGACGTGACAAGTTTGTCGAGAAAGTCACCGTTACGGAAGTGCGACGCTTTCTCGATCCCACGCGCATGATCAACCGGCTGGAGTATTCCTTTCAGGCCAACTGGCTGCCGGCCGACATTAATCTGTTCAAGCATACG
>JAUVRN010000116.1 GCA_030597645.1 Candidatus Zixiibacteriota bacterium | reverse complement strand
CGTGATCGACGGCGCCGACGGCGCCCGATTCCTCGGCTGGATCGTCGAAGCCCTTCAGAATCCCTATCTCGCCGTGCTCGGCGCCTAGCGGCGCGCGGCCGGACTCCCCTCGCAAAATCGCGGTTGACGCCACCTGCCAGGCGGAGTAGACTGGCCCACGCAGAACGTCGGCGAACCCCCGCCAACGACAACAACACCGCCAACGACAACCACGAGGGGGGTACACGATGGCACGTCTTCTTGTCAGATCACTGATCATTGCAGCGGTGATGGCTGCCGCAGGGCTGGCTTGGGCTCGGTCCGGCTCGTTTATGGGTGCGCGCACTGGTGCACCAAGCGAATCCAATTGCACCGCTTGTCATTCCGGCACCAACAATGCGGGCTCGGGCGTACTGCAACTGAACATGCCGGCCATGTATGATCCGGGTGACACGCTCGACCTGTCGGTATCCCTGAGCAACACGGGAATGGTGCGCTGGGGCTTCGAGATCACCGCACTGGATATGGCGGGCGATCAGCCGGCCGGACGGTTCATCATCAGCGACCCCACCCATACGCAAGATCAGACGGAGGGTGGCACGGGCCGCCAATATGTTTTCCAGACCGATGCGGGCACCTACGACGGCACCGCGAACGTGTCCACCGGCTGGTCGATGCGCTGGGAAGCACCATCCGCGGGCACCGGTACCGTGACGTTTTACCTGGCGGGTCTGGCCGCCAATTCGGGGAGCGGTGCCGGGGGTGACTCCGCCTACACGGTTACACGTGATGTCCCGGAAAACACGGCCGTCTCTGTCGATGAACCCGATGGGGGACATCGACCCGCCACACCGACTCTGACAGGCAACGAACCGAACCCATTCAATGCGGGCACCCGCATTCGCTTTGAGCTGCCGCGCGCAGGTCGGGTTGGGCTGGACATCTACAACAGCCGCGGCGCGCTGGTGCGACACATGGATCTGGGATCACGCTCCGCAGGCTTGCATTCGGTTCTCTGGGATGGAACGGGTGAGGCGAGGCGGTCCCTTCCGAGCGGCACCTACCTGTATCAACTGTCCACCACGGCCGGAAGCGTCACCGGCAAAATGGTGTTGCTCAAATGATATGGAAACGGCTGGAGTCAACGCCCCTGGCCAACCCACGGTAATAGAGGGGTCCAGCCAGATCCACAAGGTCTAGCGCGGCCCTTCTCGCCGTGTCCGCGGACGGGCTCGCTCTCCTGGACGCCTGACGGATTCACCCGATCAGATCGGGCTCTTCACCGCGCTCCACGATCCGCACCATGGGTCGCCTTTCCCGGTGTACCTTCAGCTCGAACACATCCGGGCGCCCGTAGTGTCCGGCGGGATCCAACTGAAACCGCGGTCCGACAAGCATGGCGGGCTCGACGGTGGCGTAGAGGATCTCTTCTTTCTTCTCCACCGGCCCCGCCAGCCACTTGCCGTCCGGATCGGCGATGGCCGACAGCCCCGGGTTGATCCACTCGAGATCGGGCGGCAGGTACTTCTCCTTGAACGCAAGACGATCGGGCACGTCGTTGCGGCGCACGGCGCTGCAGCAACCAACCACGTAGACGCGGCCCTCCTTGGCCGTGTGGCGCAGCGTGGAGAGCCACGGTTCGCCCCGGTCCCAGGTGGGTGCCAGGTGGATCTGCGCGCCCCAGGCCCACATGGCAAAGCGCGCCAGGGGCATGTAGTTCTCCCAGCAGATCAGACCTGAGACCCTGCCCACAGACATTTCCGCAATCTGGAAGGTGCTCCCGTCACCGAAACCGTGCACCAGCCGCTCACCCACCGTGGGCATGAGTTTCCGCCGCTTGCAGACGATGGTGCCATTGGCATCGAGGAACAGCAATGTGTTGAACACCGTTGTGCCGCTGGCCTCGGCATTGATCTCGTTGATGCCGACCGCCAGGGAGACGTCGTGCTCACGGGCGACCTCGCAGAGTCGATCCGTGACCGGTCCCGGTACCGTTACCGCGTTGCCCAGTAACTCGGTGTAGAGCTCGCGCAGCTCTTCGGTCTGTTTGGGCGGAATGAACCACACCCACAAGGGGTACGTGGGGATGAAACACTCCGGAAACACGACCAGCTTGGCGCCTTGCCCGGCCGCCTGGTCAATCAACCGGCAGGCCTTCTCCACCGTGGCGTCACGGTCGAGCATCACGGGCGCAGCCTGTACGGCGGCGATGATGAACGGCTTTTTGGGGGCCTCAGCCATGACTCAGCGGCTCCGTCAAAAAAACGGCGCCCTGTGGCGCCGTGAACATGAGATGAACTTCTGACTCAGGACACTGCCTGGTGTGCCTGTACGACGGCCGCACTACGGGCGTGCTGTCTCAGTCGCAGCCACTCGTATGCGGCAAAGATCGCACCGGCGAAGGCTACCGTACCCAGCAGAGAAGTGCGGAAGAACGGCAGCGCCGCCACGTAGCAGGTCACGAGTCCATCGGCGGTGCGTGGATACATATACGAGGTCATCCAGACGCCCAGGTTGGTCCAGACAAAGAACACCATCGAGCCTGCCACCGCCGACATGAGGATGCGACCTGTGGACGCCCGACCCCGCATACCGTAGCCCAGGGCGGCAAAAGCCAGCATACCTGTCCAGGTGAACATGACGCTGCCGTGCATGCCGATGATCAGGTCGCTTCCGACCATGGCGGCCACGGGTACAGCCAGTGCCCAGCGACGGGGCAGCGTGGCGCAGGCAAAGAGCGCCACCGCGTAAAGGGGCGTGATGTTGGCCGCGTGGGGCAGCAGCCGGCCGACCACGGCCACGGCTACCAGGGCGAGAGCAATCAGGATCCAATTTCGATTCATGCCTGTTTCCTTTGGCGTCAGATTCTGGCGTACGAGAGAACCCATTTCAGGGGTTTTCAGGGTCGCAACCTAAGGGGCTGCCCGGATGGCGACAAGCCCAAATCGACGCCGCCCCGAAGGCCCCTGGCAGGCTGCTAGAGCGAGTCGATCGGCGCGTCACCAAAGCGGAATTCGAGGGTGTCGCCATCGGCCAGCATGCAGGCACCTGCCGCCACCGGCACGAACTCGCCGTTGAGGTGATACGTCCAGTATTCGCCGCCGCCTGAGGTAACCCCGCCGATACTCACCACCAGTTTGCCGAAGTCATAGTCGCGGAGGCCGATCGGGATCCGATCCCGGGCGGCGGCCTGCTCCAGGGCGCCCAGGGCCGAGATCGGTGCTTCGAGCGAGAAGCGGGTGTGAAGCACCGTGTCCGTATCCGAATGTGCGAGCACCACCACGGTAAGGGTATCGCGCCCCGTGTGTGCGATCGGAACCTGACTATCCTGATCGCGCCCCGACCAGATGATGGCCGCGACGGCGATGGCGGCGAGTGCCACAAGCAAGGCGATCTGTCGGACAACCGCTGTAGTATTCATGGTCGATGGCTATCTAACCACCGTCCGGCTGCGGTTCAAGTGTTAGCCTTGATTCGACGATAATTCACAGCGGATTAGTACCTCTGGCTCGCGGATCATTGTCGAATCAAGGTTAGCTGGTAGCAATTCGATCGTCACGGGCAAGCGGGCACAGGGCCGCTCAGGAAGACATACTCCACCAGGAACATGATGTCGGCCAGGGTGATGGCCTCGTCGCAGTTGGGGTCACCAGCGCCCGGAGGCGGTTCGGGTCCGTCGCGGAACACCACGTTGACCAGCACGATGATGTCACGCGTGTCCACGATGAAGTCTGCGTTGGCATCGCCTGGGCGAATGCCGATGACGTCCAGCATCACGGGCAGAGCGCGGGCAGGCGACCGGGGATCGTTGCTGGCGATCCGTACGCTCAGAGCGAACTTGCCATCCTGCAGAGGCGACGAGTCGATGCCCAGCGACAGCACGGCAGAATCGCCGGGTCCGATCTGACCGGCGGGCGGATCAAACGTGAAGATCGGTACCGGCAACGCATAGGATGCAGACCATTCCAACGCACCGGGGCCGACATTGCCGAGCGACACGGTCGCCGTGGTCGACTCGCCCAGGCGAAGAGTCACCGACAGGGAGTCCGGAGTTACAATCAGCTCCGGGGGCCAGACGCCGATTCCGGCCACTATCACGTTGCGGATCGGGCTGGCCGTATCGCTGCTGGCAACGGCGAGGGATGCTGACACGGTGCCGGGGGAAGCCGGATCGAAGACGACCGCAATCTCCCCGGTGCGACCCGCCTCGAGCGATAGCGTGTCCGCCAGCGGATCGAATTGCGGATCCGACGATTGAATGCCGGTGACGTGAAGCAGGTCCGTGCCCACGTTCTTCAGCAGTACGACGGTGGTTTCCGGAAACCCGACGAATACCGAGTCGAACGAGACACGGTCCGGCAGAGACAATACGGGCGTGCCTGTAACATCGAGAAAGACAGGTATGGCCCACCGGGGACGGGCTGGATCATTGCTCCGGGCCACTATGCTTCGCCGGTATGAGCCCGCAAAGAGACCACCCGCGTCGAGCGTCACCCGGATCGTCGTATCCGCACCGGCCGCCAATACACCCGATTCTCCGTCGAGAGATACCCAGCGCGCCCCGGGGATCGTTCCGTGACCCAGGTCGGGGATCCAGTCCGTCGGACCGTCGCCCGTGCCGAATACACCCGTGACGTCCAACACACCGTCGTCCCCGAGCCTGTACAGAGGAATCTGAAATCGTACCAGGTCCGACTGCACCTCGACCGAAACGCTGTCGAGGGCATCGCCCGAGAAGGCGTCTTCCATGATCACGAGTTGACGGGACAGCGAAAAGAAGCTGAATTCCACCTCCGCTCCGATGTCCTGACCGGAACTGCCAAAGAAGGGTGGTTCGCCCGTGGCGGGATCCCGGTCCAGGTCAAAGGAGAGGAACCCGCCGAAGTCGGCCGTATCGATGGGGGCAGAGAATTCCAGTGAGACGAACAGGGTGTCCAGGAACACACGCCCCCGGATCGCAAGCACGTCCACGGCCACGGCATCTCCCTGCGGGTCGGTGACGATGAGCGGCAGCGTGTCGGACCGCGGATGCGTGGGCAGCAGGTGCAGCGCCGGTGCGCGCGCCTCGGCCCGCGGCACGTCCACCGACAACCTGCGCTCCGAGGCTCCTGCAACCGACGAATCGAATCCTGATTCCTCACGTGTTCGGGAACTCCCCGATCGGACCCACATCCTCTTCCGGGGCGAAGCGTCGACGACGCGGGTGCGGACGGCCTGATCGACTTCGATACCGAGCGAATACGTGAGTTCGCCCGGACCGTCGTTGCGGACGAGCAGGCTGCGGGTCGTGGCGTCACCATGATCGAGAGTGTCCGCGAGCGAATCCGGATAGACGTGGATGGCCGGAGGTTCCAGGCCGATCCCCGTCAGGTACACGGAGTCGGTGGGATGCTGCGGGTCGTTGCTGCGGACCATCAGCCAGGCCGCATAGGATCCCGCGGCCGGTGGGTCAAAGCGTACGTCGAGGCGCGTCAGCCCTCCACCCGGCAGCAGCACCGATCCGCTGTCCAGACCGAAGGCGGGATCGCTCAGTGCCATGTCGGTAACCACCAGTGTATCTGGAAACGCACGGTTGCGAATTACCAGCTCCTGTGTGCGCGGATAGCCGACGAACATGGCATCGTAGTCGAGTGTGTCGGGGGAGAGCGAGATCGTCGGCGCTGCACCGACGTCCACGACGTCCATACGAGCCGTATACGCCTGGTGCACTCCGGAGCGGTCGTCGTTCCACACTGGCCACACCACGCCATCCAGTGCCGCGATGCCGATGTAGTCACCCATGTAACCCTGCGCGAGCCCGGCGATCGGAGCCGGTTTGAAGGGGGTGTCACTGGCCCGAATGTCTTCAAACGTGTCACCACCGTCGAAGGAAATGCTCACCCAGACATCCGCCGAATCGTTGGCCGGGAATCGACGGCTGTCGTAGTAGATGACGAAGATACCGCCCGTGGTCGGGTCCACGGCCATCCAGGGGAACCACTGATCGCCGGTGGCGCTGTCGTGGTGAACCCGGCGTGGCTCGGTCCACGTGGCACCCTGATCTGGCGAACGGATCAGGTACACATCCGGCCGCACCGGCGACTCTTCCGCGAACACCATGTACAGCCAGCCACGCCGGGCCCCGTCGCTGCGATCGACGTCGAGGACCGGATAGGAGTTTACCCTGATCTCGTCGGCGCCTTTCCTGAGGAAACCTCGCAAATCCTGCACCCAGCGGAGGGAACGCGCGGAGTCCCAGGTAACACCTCCGTCCAGCGAACGCGTATACCCCAGCCGGGTTGAGTCGGGCGGAAAGGCGTCGTAGCCGGACCAGGCGGCATAGAGTTCGCCGTTCGGCCCGGTGGCCAGGTTGACGCCCTGCCCAAACTGGGACCCGATGTCCCCGGAGATCACCACGGGATCGGCAAATGAAATCCCGCGATCCGTGGAGCGCGAAAACATGATCGGCGACGGCGAGCGCGCCGCAAAGTCGGTGTAGGCCGTGTAGAGGTAGTTCGCGAAGGGGCTGGACGGCTCGACGTCGATCACGAGGTGGTTCTTGTCCTCACCGGCACGGGGATCGGGAACCGCGACCTGCGACCCGGTGGCGCCGCCGTCCGTGG
>JAUVRN010000417.1 GCA_030597645.1 Candidatus Zixiibacteriota bacterium | reverse complement strand
GTACTTGCGAATTCCGGAGTCGTTATCGGCTGCGGTGACTGGATGTTGCTCGGGGGCTGGGGACCCCAGGGACCAATGGTCATCATGCCCACTAATGCCAATACCACCACTGCTGCGGCCACCACGATCCAGGGTGTCAGCGAGCTGGCCCGAGCGGTACGCCCGAGTTCGTATCCACAGTGGTTGCAGAACCGGGAGTCACTCTGCAGCTGCGAGCTGCAATTGGGACATGTGGCCCTCTGGAGGGAGGTGCCGCAGTGCAGGCAGAAATTGCCCGTGGCCGGTTGACGGCAGTTGGGACACGTGGTCTTGCGTTGTGTCGGAGTCATGTTTGTGTCACTCGTAGTCCTCAGATGTCAGTGATGTACGAAAGCGGTTGTCGTATTAAGAATCAGTGAAGTAGTGGTTAGTCGATGTAGGAACTCGCCGGCTGGAGCGGTGCCGGCTTCCTCCGTTCACGAGGTCTAGGCGTGTCTCTCCCAGACAATCATCCCGAAACCACCAACTGGAAACGCCACGAGCCCCGCTATCCAGAGCCCCTTGTACAGTGTGACCGAGGCCGCACTGTCCCACGTTGGACCATTAACCCAACTTTCATACGTTCTTCATCTTTCGAATTCTAAACTTCTAATAAAGGCCACGACTCGTTTCTACGGTTAATATTCGCCCTTTGAAGTCGCAAGTAGGCGGGCCTCGGAAGAGTTCGGTCCCACCTGATCATGGAAGCTGTCAATCTTGGCAGCAGACGTCTTGTCGATGATGGTACCACCAACCGTAACCAGGAGATTGCCAGAATGAAAATGAAATTGATGCGACTAGCTGGACTGCTCTATCTAGCGTGTTTCGCCGTCGTGATGACAACCGGATGTTCCGGCGCGGACGGCATCAATGGTACTGACGGTACTGACGGTACTGACGGTGCCGACGGCACTAACGGTACGGACTTTCCCGGTCCGGTTCCCGCCGAGTACACCGCCGCGGACGGTATCCTCGGTGGTGCAGCCTACTCCAAGTGGTGGACCACGGACGCCGGGGGCAGCGGCACGCAGCCGACCACGACAGCCGAAGCCGATTTCTATCGTTGTAAGGCATGTCACGCGTGGGATGGCAAGGGAAACGCAGCGTCGTACGCCAATCGGACCGGCCAGAGTACGCTGACAGCCTCGCGTCCGGATGTCGCGTGGGTCAATCTGCGGAGCACTCCCGCAAACCAGACGTATCAGGGACTGTTTGACCTCGTCGTCCATGCCGGCGCACGCGACATAGACGCACGAGATAACACCCATCCGGATTATTCTCTGGAACTCACGACTGATCAAGTGTGGAACATCGTCAAGTTCACGCGCGAGGAGTGGGTCGCCCCGAGCTTGCTTTATGACATTGAAGTAACCGGGCCGGCCATGTACGTAGACCGATCGGCTACCCCGGACACTGTGGTAGCACCGACCATTACTTATAGCAATGTCGGCGCGCTCGGCGACGAGGCCAACGGACAGACTCTCTACACGAGTTTGTGCGCGACCTGTCACGGGGCCGACGGCACCGCCCACGACCTGGGTGGCCGGAGCTTGGGGCAGTTCGTCCGCGAAAAGCCGAACGAAGCGTGGTTCAAGGCGAAGTTCGGTGAGGCCGGAACCGGAATGACCCCCGGCCTGGTGACGGCGACATCGGATTTGCAGGACCTTTACGCGGCATTGGCGAACGCCGCAAACTTCCCAGATCTCCCGTAACTCTTCACAGCGACCTGTACCAGACGGGCCCTCGGATTCCACCGGGGGCCCGTCCCTCTATCTGGATGCCCACTTTACGCGGAGCATGAGAGCCTTTAGCCTGACGAACTGAGTGTGGTACGCCACCAGACTGTGCCCTGGTGAGGTGGCCACACGCCAGCGATCAGTACGGTCGCGGCACCGGACTCCATCGCAGCGTTGAATGATTACAGCGTAAGATGATCGGCTCAAGGGGCAGTGAAGGTGGCTTGATGTTCACCCGGATTCTTGTTGTCCGTCTCGATGGAGACGTTCCACTCTCCCAGAGTGTGCACGAGGAAAGCCTCGTCGGTAAGCGAACACATGGCGACGTTCTCCTCGCGATTCTCGAGGCTCACGGCGCCCGTTACCGTGTACTCGATCCATGCCTGCGCACGCGCCGGCGACACGCACACGAGCGTCAGCAACAGTGACAACACCAGGGCAAATCCACCACGCATGACTGCCTCTAGATTCAGGCCGTTGGGTCGACCGTGTAGCCTAGATAGGTGAGCACGATGATGTAGATGATGATCCCGATGCCTATCCACGTGAACAGCGGGCTCGGTTGACCTCGGGCCGTGCGCCGGTCGAGAAAGGGGATGAGCAACAGGAACACGCCGGCCAACGCAAATCCCATGAGGCCTACTATCTCACCCTCGATCCCTAGTATGTGGGCCGGCAGGTACTTCAACGTCTGAAACATGAACATGAAGTACCACTCCGGCTTGATGCCGGCCGGAGCCGAGGCGAACGGATCGGCCTTTTCGCCCAAGTGGGCTGGTAAGTAGGCCGCGAGTGCCGCCAACACAGCCAGTGCGATGAGCCACCCCACGAGGTCGCGCAACAAGAAGTCGGGTAGAAATGGCATCGTGCGCTTGCCACCGCCTTCTCGCTCCACTTTGGTAGGCACGCTCATTCCCTGCTTCTGCACCAGGAACAGGTGGAAACCCAGGATCGCAGTGGTGAGCGCCGGGAGGACTGCCACGTGGAACGCATAGAACCGTGTCAGTGTGGCACCCGTGACATCGTCTCCGCCACGCGACAGCCTGAGTAGAAATTCACCGACCATCGGCACAGCGCCCGTTATCTCGGTCCCGACTCGGGTT
>JAUVRN010000317.1 GCA_030597645.1 Candidatus Zixiibacteriota bacterium | reverse complement strand
GGATTCGAGGCACTGGCGGCGGCGGTAGGCGAGTGGGCAGACCAACACTGGGGCGGCAAGCTCGGGTCGGTACGCGAGGGTGGGTATTCGCGCGAGGCGCTGGCGGAAGACGTCAGCCTTCATCTGCAGACGCTGCTGTAATCTCGTCGAGCGCCTCTTGGAGTGCCTGCTGGCGCTCGGGGTCCTCGTTGTGGTCAAAGTAGAAGGCCTGCAGAAACTCGTTTAGCTCAAGCACATCTCCAGCGGGGCGTTGCTTCAGTTGCGGGATTATTTGATCCAGATAGTCAGGCAACACAATGAATCGCGTATCAGGTTTGGTGACCAGTCGCGTCATGAGCTCGACATCATACGTCACGATCGCCATCTCCAGTCCGCCCAATCGGATCGATCTCAACGAATCCTGAACCGAACTCGGCGCGGCCACCGGCCACGGCGTGAAGTGCACTCCAAGCGAGCGGAGATAGTTGAGCGAGGGTCCCTTTTCATGGCCCGGCCGGCCACGTCGTTCCAGCGGCCGGTGAGCCAGTGCTGTGTCCGTCAGGCCGCCCATGGGCTCGATCGCCCACGCGAAATCGCCGTAGTACGACACGCCTCCCCCCGCAGCGACCCGGACCGGGTAGT
Source organism: Candidatus Zixiibacteriota bacterium (assembly GCA_030597645.1). Classification (GTDB taxonomy): domain Bacteria; phylum Zixibacteria; class MSB-5A5; order JAUVRN01; family JAUVRN01; genus JAUVRN01. Next base: position 2,953 of record JAUVRN010000317.1, on the reverse strand, counting down.
CGCCGAACATCGTCTGCATGCGCCGGCCGACCCGCTCCGTTTCGGCCTGCCAACCGCGGCCGTAGAAGGCGGGCTCATCGGCAATACCCTTATACAAGTAGCGGTCCTGCCAGGGGTTCCAGCGGAGAAGAGTCAGCAAGGAGACGGCGACAAGCCCCATCACTCTCCACTTCGTCGCGGGCGCCATGACACGCATACCGGCCTCGAGAATCAGGTAGTACAACGGCGTCACCACGACCCAGAAGCGCGCAAACATGAAGTCGCCACCCACACGCACGACATACACGGTATAGGGAATGGTAAACAGGAGCAGGAGGACGAACACGCGAACGCCGTAAAGGCCGTCTCCCGTGTGTGGCTTGCGTCTCAAACGCCAGAACGCCAGCGCCAGAACCACCGGGATCAACAGCAGCACGTAGTAGGTCTGCAGGTACAGAATGAGGTAGGTCCAGCCCTGCTCCCAGTAGGGGCGTGACGCCGACTTGGCGTAGTATGTATTGGGGAATGGATAGCCATAGTAGCTGAACCGCCAGAACCAGTACGGCACATAGAGGACCAACGCCGGCGCCCACAGTGCCGTCATACGGGCGGCCACGTGCCGGCGCTCCCAGGCAACGAACGCACCCGCTGCGACCAGAAATATCAGCGAATCGGGCCGGCTCAGTGCCGCCAGGCCCAGAGCGATTCCGGCGCCAAGGCGGCTGCCGTGATGTGTCCCCATGAGCAGAAACGCAAACGCAAGTACGACCAAGCACATGACCCATGCCGTCTCCAGACCCCCGGTCGCGAATCGCTGCACATCGGTGTGAACGAGTATCGCCAGGGCGGCGATCGGGATGACCGGCGCCAAGCCGGCGGCTCGATGCAGATATCTGGAGAGGCGCAGGAGGATGAAGGCCGTTCCGAAGTAGCTGGTTATGCCCAGCACATTTGCGACGATGACCGGATCGACCTGCCCGCGAATGGCGCCGGCACCCAGCAGTGTCCAGAGGAAGTTGGTGTATCCTTCAACCCGCTCACCGGCATTGTACACCAGGCCAAGTCCGCGCGTCAGGTTGCGCGCATACCGAAATGAGATAAAGGCGTCGTCCGTAACCCACCAGAACCGGGTCACCCTGTACAGTGCGAAGAGACCGGCAAGGCCGAGTACGACCCAGATGACGCGCTGTGTGCGCCCGGTCCCAGGCAGGCTGGATGGTATCTTCAGAGCTGCACTATTTTGCGTCGGCCGGTCTTGATCTTGCCGGTCGCGTTGCGGCTGTCGAACACCATCCGGCTTTTCTGTACCACGCGCTCGTAATCTATGGCCGTATGATCGGTGAGAATGACCACGACATCGGCGCGGCGCAGGGCCGCATCCGTGAGCGCCACCGATTTCATCGACCCGCCGTCGACGGCGACGCGCGCCACGTGCGGATCATGATACGACACCTGGGCTCCGTCCCGCTCCAGCAGGTTCATCACGTCGAGCGACGGGGATTCGCGCACATCGTCGATATCCCGCTTGAATGCCACACCGAGCACCAGGATCTTGCTCCCGCGAACGGCCTTCTTCTTGTCATTGAGCGCGCGGGCGATACGTTCCACGACGTATTCGGGCATGTGCGTGTTGATGTCGCCGGCCAGTTCGATGAACCGGGCGTGGTAGTTGAGGCTGCGGAGCTTCCAGGACAGGTAGTGCGGGTCGACCGGAATGCAGTGCCCACCCAGACCCGGTCCGGGATAGAAGCGCATGAAGCCAAACGGCTTGGTAGCCGCCGCATCGATCACTTCCCACACGTTGATCTTGAGGCGGTCGCACATCAGCGCCACCTCGTTGACCATACCGATATTGACGGACCGGAAGGTGTTCTCCAGCAGCTTTACCATCTCGGCACATTCGGTGGACGATACACCCACGACACCGTCGATGAACTGTTCGTAAAACGCCCTGGCCACTTCGAGGCAAGCCGGCGTCACACCACCCACGATACGAGGCGTGTTCCTGGTACCGTACACGGGATTGCCCGGATCGACACGTTCGGGCGAGTAGGCGAGATAGAAGTCCTTGCCGGCCTTCAGACCTGTTTCCTCCAGCGACGGACAGATCAGTTCATCCGTGGTTCCCGGATACGTGGTGGACTCCAGCACGATCAGCATCTCGGGATGCAGATACCTGGCCACCGTCTCGACGGAACTGAGGATGAACGAAACGTCCGGATCCTTGGTCTTGGATAACGGCGTCGGGACACAGATACACACGCAATCAGCGTCGGCCAGTACCTTCGGGTCGCACGTCGCCCGGTAGCGGCGCTTCTTGATCATGGCCGCGAGCGTGGAGCTCGGAACGTCGGCGATGTGGGACTTGCCCTGATTCAGCCTGCGAACGAGGTCTTCCTGGATCTCAAAGCCCGTCACCTTCATGCCGGCTTCGGCCACTTCCCGTGCCAGCGGCAGTCCGACGTAGCCCTGGCCGATGATCACGACGTGCGCCTTGTGCGTTCGGATTTTTTCCAGAACGCCCGGTGACGTCCGGCGTTTCGTCTGTTGTTTTGCTCTAGTGGCCATCACTTCTCCAGTACTCCAGCGTATCGGCCAGCGTTCGCGCCAGCGGAATGGTGACCCGCCAGCCGGTCTGACGCCTCACTTTGCGCACGGACGCGGCCAGCACCGGCACATCCGATGGCCGCCTGCGGGCAGGATCAGGAACGACGTCCACAGGCCGCCGGGCAAGGGCCAGCATCAGGGTCAGCAGATCCGCGATCCGGTGGGCCCGGCCGGTACCGAGATGATACACCTCACCGGGCCGTCCTTTCCGTACCAGCAGATCATATCCCCGCACGATATCCCGTACGTCCGAAAGATCGCGGCGAGCATTGAGGTTGCCCACCTTCATCCGGACGTGCCCTCGCCCGCGCTCCAGCCGGGCAATCTGAGAGGCGAAATCGGGGATCACGAAGCCGGTGGCCTGTCC
>JAUVRN010000041.1 GCA_030597645.1 Candidatus Zixiibacteriota bacterium | reverse complement strand
TGAGTGAGCAGCTCCTGCCAGCGGCTGTGAAAATGCGCGAGCTTCGTGTCGCGTTCCACCCCGAGCCGTGACTGATACGTTTCAAATGCGTCTTCGTCCTGCAGCGGCCCATCGGCTTCGTGCTCACGAAAGTGCCGCACGAGCGCCAGGCCTACGTCCGCGTCGTGCCAACGTCCCAGCGCACGGTGTACGCGTCTGAGTGCACTGTCCAGCGCCTCGCGCTCCGATCGGACCGGTCCCGGAAACGCACGCAGGATCTCCAGCGTGTAGCGGGCCTCCTTGCTCATGATACGGATCTTGTGCAGATCGACCAGGGCCAGGTCCTGTTCGTGCCTCAGATCGGCCAGGCGACTCACGATCACGGAGAGCCGTTGCTCGGTTTTCCACATGATGTCGCCCTCTTCCAGACCACCGAGCGCCCGCAGCATGGCCTCTGTGAAGCGTGCCAGCTCGTCGTCCGAGTACGCGTTGGCCGCCCGGGCGTATTCGCGTCGGGCCGTCGTTTCACGACTCTGGAGGTAATTGCGATACTCGCTCAGATTCCAGGGGAGTGAGGACACGTGGGCGTTGACAAGTTCCCGCTGGACGTGCAGATCACGAAGCGTGCCTGCCACCTTGAAGAGCTGCCGCGTATGCCGCAGCCGCTTCCGTGCCCGAAAGGAGGGCTCCATCCAGGCGAGCAGTTTGGCCAGCGCTCGCAGCCGTTTGATCTCTACGCGCAGTTCGTGAATGTCATCTTCGGTGAAATAGCGGGCGGCCCGGCGATAGCGTGCGCGGATAGCGCTGGCCCGGGCTTCGTAGTATGAACCGATCGCAGTGGGAACCATCGGCCACTCATATCACGACGCCGAGTCGATCGACCAGGAATCACCTGACGCGCCGGCGGAATCGGGGTCGGCGGCTGGGCCGCCCTGTAGATGACGTTCGAAGAGTATGTGGATAAGACCGTCTGAAAGACCGATCATGGGTACGCGCATCGACTTGCTCTTGGCCCACTTCATGATCGAAAGATAAATCTCGCTGGCCGGTATGATGACGTCGGCCCGGTCCGGACGAAGACCGAGGACGCGAACCCTCTCCTCCAAGGTAAAGCGGGACAGGTAGACATACATGTCTCGCAGAACCTTGTAGCTGATGTGCGCACCCTCTTTTCTGCCTGCAAGCCTGAACATCTTGTTGATGTTCCCTCCCGAACCGATGGAGATCACCGGGCGATACGGCCTGGTCGTCTCACGCACCCAGGTCTTCATATCGTCCCACCGGCCTGTGGGCACACGATCCTCGAGGATCCGGATTCCCCCGATGTCAAACGAACAGGCCGCGACTTTCTCCAGGCCCGCGAACAGCGTGATCTCCGTAGATCCCCCTCCCACATCGCTGAACAGGTACACCTCATCCGGATTCAACCAACCTTCCGGCCGCCCGAGACAAATGATCTCCGCCTCCCGGCCGCCGTCGATGATCTCCAGCGCGATGCCCGACGCGGCGCGCACCTCATCGGCAACGTCCTGGCCGTTACGCGCTTCGCGCATGGCCGACGTGGCGCACGCCAGATGATCGAGCGCCCCGTAGGCCTCCATCAGATGGCGAAAGCCGATCATGGTCTGGATGAGCTGTTTCTTCTTATCGGCGGAAATGAAGTCGCTCGTGAACACCTCCTCGCCCAATCGCAGAGGCATACGAACGAGGGATTCCTTCTTGAATACGCGCACCGACTCGTCGGTGAACACCCGCGACAGCAACAGACGTACCGCATTGGAACCCACATCCACCGCCGCGAATCGGAGCGAAGCCGGCAACTCAGCAGGCATGCAGGCCCCGCGTTTCAATCGGTGGTATGGAGCGCCGGGCGCTCTTCGGCGGCCGCCCCTGAAGCACGGCATGGGCGGTGGAGCCAGCGATAGGTATCGACCTGCGCGTGCACGCGCGCTTCGCCCGGATTCGGCTCCCGGTATTCGTTGGCAAGCTCGGCGTCGAGGATACGTGCCCGGGTCGTATCCCGCCACTGCAGATCCAGATACGTGGCCAGCTCCTGCTGCAGCGACTCGTCATAGATCGGGCACACCACTTCCACGCGTCGATCGATATTGCGTGTCATCAGGTCGGCCGATGAGATGAAATACAGCGGTGTCCCGCCGTTGCCGAATACGAAGATGCGCGAATGTTCCAGGAACCGGTCGACGATGCTGATCGCCTGGATCGTGTCGCTCGTGCCGGGGACCCCGGGCACCAGCGAAAACATCGACCGCACGATGAGGTCCACGCGGACCCCGGACTGGCCCGCGGCGTAGAGGTCCCGTATGACGGCATCATCGACCAGGTTGTTCACCTTGATCCGGATAAACGCGTTGCGTCCCTGGGCCGCGTGCTTGATCTCCGCCCGGATCAGTTTGCGCAGGCGCATCCGCATATTGAATGGAGACACCCACAGGTGCCGATAGGTGGAGATGCTGTAGTTGCTCTCACAGAACCGGAACACTTGTCGCACCTCCCTGGTGATGCGGGGGTCCGCAGTGAACAGAGCGTGATCCGTGTAGATACGCGCCGTGTCCTCGTTGAAGTTGCCCGTGCCGACGATCGCGTAACGCATCTTCTGCCGCTTTTCCATGCGCGTGATCAGGCAGAGCTTGCCGTGGACCTTGAGTCCCGGCACCCCGTAGATCACATGAACACCATCGTCCTGCAGCTGTTTGCCCCAGTCGAGGTTGGCGGCCTCGTCAAAGCGGGCCTGCAGCTCCAGAACCGCGGTCACCGCCTTGCCGTTGCGCGCCGCGTTGATCAGTGCGTTGATGACGCTGGACTGCTTGGCGGCGCGATAAATGGTGAGGCGAATCGACGTCACCTTGGGGTCGATGGAACACTCGCGGAGAAGGTCGGTGACGTGGTCAAAGGAATGATACGGATAGTGCACCAGCACGTCCCGGTTGCGCATGACCTTGAGCAGGCGCCCGGGCTTGTCGGCAAAGGCCGGATGCAACATCGGCTTGAGGGCGCGATACCGGAGCCGCGATGACCCGAGGTCTGGAAAGTCCATGAAATCCCGAAAATTGTGATATCGCTGACCGGGCAGGAACGCATCGTCTCGGCCGAGCCTGAGCTTTCGCACGAGCTTGTCGTGGATCGCCTTGGGCAGATCCGCATCGTAGGTGAAGCGCACCGGAGTACCTGTCCGCCGCTGGCCCAGACTCTTCATCACTTTCTTGACCATCCTCTGACTCAGGTCGTCTACCAGATCCAGCTCGGCATCGCGGGTGATCTTGACCGCGTATGCTTCGTACTTGGCGAAACCGAATCCGGCGAAGACGTCATCCAGACAGCAGCGGATGACATCATCCAGCAGAATCACGTACCTGTGCTCGCCCCTCGGCGGCAGCACCAAAAACCGCGACTCCACGTGAGTGGGCACTTCGATCAAGGCGTACGTGCTTCCACGCTTGCGTGCCGGCGTGAGCCGAATGGCGAGATAGGAGGATTGATCTCGGAGCGAAGGCAACGTCTTGATCTGATCGATCATGATGGGAATCAGGTGTTCGCGCACGTGGTCCCGGAAATAGGCGCGCACAAAACGCACCTGGTCCTCATCCAGCTCGCCCTCCGTTATGATGTGGATGTTCTGGGCGGCCAGGTCGCGCTGTGCCTCGCCGAAGGCAAGATCGAAGCGCTTCTGCTGCTCCATGACCGTCTCGCGGATCTCCTTGAGTACGACCCGGGGATCGGTGCCCATGAGACGGGCCGCTTCGGGCCCCAGCGCCACCAGGCGCTTGAGCGAAGCGACGCGAATGCGAAAAAACTCATCCAGGTTGTTGGAGAAGATGCCGAGAAACCGAAGCCGTTCCAGGACAGGCACGTCTGGATTGGAGGCCTCCTGCAGAACTCGTGCGTTGAACGACAGCCAGGACAGCTCTCGGTTTCGCAACGGCACGGCGCCGGTGGTGCGGCGCGAGCGGTGAGGCTTGCTTCCTGGTTTCTGGAGCCTCTTAGCACTCATAGAGTATGTACGGACGTAAACACGGCGCACCACGGTGTGGCCCGTCGGAGTCGGAGATCATGTGTCGTCCGTTTCCCCGGCAGATCGTGTGAGCATTCGTTGCGCCGCCTGACGCTGGAAGAAACCGTGCTTGCCCGCAGATTTGAGCAGGGTCCTGGCGAGAGCACGGGTCACGGGACGAATACACCGGGCCGTAGCTCCCCCACTGGACAGGCCCAGGGTTTCAAGTATCGGTTCCAGTCGGGTCTCGATATCACGTACGAGCTGCCTGCGGGCTTCCTTCCTGAGTTTGGCGCGACCCGCCTTGTTCACCGATGCGTCGAAGTATATGAGCCGCGCCGTCCCGGCATCGACCTCGGCCCACCGTTCGACCGGCCACTGCACACCAGCCACACCGGCCTTGGGCATGGTTCCGTGCACGCCCGGCACGAGGCGAGCGAGCAGATCGGAGAAGAGCGGATCATGCCCGAACAGGGCGATGACCTCGTGACTGTCGTCAGTGGATCGGAGTAGCGAGAGCGCCTCGGAGCTGTCCTGCAGATCGTACAGCTTGTTCTGGAGAATGATCCTCTGGATGGGATAGCCCAGGCGGCGGGCGAAAACATGTGCCGTCTCCAGGGCCCGCGGCGCCGGGCTCGAGATCAGAAGCCCCGCGTGGCCGTTGACATTTTTGAGGTTTTGACTGGCGCGCCGGGCCTGCTTGACGCCACGCGGAACGAGGGTCCGCTCGAAGTCAGGAATATCCTCTTTCCTGCTGACGGCCTCGGCGTGTCGAACCAGATAAAGTGTCTTCATAGCTTCTCTCCATATATCGACCGCGTCGCCTGGCCCGGTAGTCACCCCGGACGCAGGGTATGCGCCGACCGGTAAAGATACGGTCATCCCGAACCGTGGCACACGAATAGTTGCTAAGAAATGTCCTTGCGTGCCGGTCAGGAACAGGTCGCAAAACGCACCGAGTAGATAGGGGGGCGATGAGCGCCCAGCGGGTGCCAGAGATCACCCCGGCTGGATCATCTCAATATAAACGTCGTTCGCCGTTGCCGCAAGTCGACTCGCTCCGTCGCGAAGCGGCCCTTCACGAAAGCACTTGGGCGTCGTCGCATTACCGGCGTACCTTCGATGTGATGAGAAACGTGCAAGCACGGCGGGCGCGCGGCTCATGCCGAACCACGCGCAGACATCGATCGGTCGGGGCGGACTCGAAGCGATCGGGGTGCAAGGACTGAGGGGGACCGCGATGATCGAGCCGCAGTACGACATATTTGGTGTGGGAAATGCCCTGGTGGATGTCCAGGTGCAGGTGAGCTTTGATTTCCTGAAGCAGCACAAGATCGACAAGGGCGTCATGACCCTGGTCGACGCCGAGCGGCAGACCGAGTTACTCTCCGTACTCAACGGCGAGCCCACCCGGGTGTCTGCCGGTGGGTCGGCCTGCAACACCGTAGTCGGTGTCGCTCATTTCGGCGGCAACGGCTACTATGCCGGCAAGGTCGGACAGGATCGCTACGGCGAGTTCTTTCAGCAGGAGCTCAAAGATCTCGGGATACGCTCGGACCTTCCGCCCGCACCCGGCATGACGGGCCTCTGCCTGGTCATGATCACGCCGGACGCGGATCGCACCATGCTGACCTGCCTGGCCGTGTCGGTGGAACTGGACGAGGAGGATATTCGCGATGAGCAGATCCGCCGGGCACGCTACGTGTACATAGAAGGGTACCTGTGGGACGCCCCGCGCCCGCGCCATGCCAGCCAGGAAGCCATGGCCGTAGCGCGTGGGCACGGCATACCCGTGGCGTTCAGCTACAGCGATCCGTTCTGCGTACAGCGAGCCACGGAGGACTTTCGGGCACTCTCTCGTGACTCCATCGACATCGTGTTCTGCAACGAGGAAGAGGCACGCCGCATCACCGGTCGCGCGGACCGCGTCGAAGCCGCTACCGAGATCGCCACGTGGGGACCACACGTCTACATGACCGCCGGTGCCGAAGGTGCCTACCACGCAACCGGTGACCACGTAGAGCACATCCCGGCGTACCCCGTGGAGGCCGTGGATACCAACGGCGCGGGCGACCTGTTCGCCGGCGGCGTGATGTACGGCCTGTCCCGCGGGTATACACCCACCGAAGCGGGCAGGCTCGGCAGCTATGCGGCTTCTCGGGTGGTCACCCAGATCGGGGCCCGTCTTCCCCATACGCTCGTGGGTCAGGCCGACCACATCCTCTCCGGAAACACCGCGGAGTCATAAAACCTATCTCGAGAATGACATTTGGTTCGATCGGCTGCAACGGCGCGCAGACGGAGGAATACGGTGGGTGTTCCAGGAAGCCCAACACCGCCAGCGGCACCGGGCCCCGGCGAAATAGTCAATAAACCTTGGAATCAGGACACTAGATCCCAGCTCCGGTGCTGTCCGACCTGCCGTCTCCCAGGCACTCGATACGGTTCCGGCCTTTGCGCTTGGCGCAGTACAGCGCCCTGTCGCCGCACTCGAACAGACCGTCCCGATCGTCCGCCACGCATTCTGGAAACGACGCCACACCCGCAGATAACGTCACCGCAACGCTCTCCTTGCCCGCGGTGAAGCGGACTTCACGCACCCGCTCGATCAACCGTTCCGCCAGCCGCGAAGCACCCGCAGCACTGGTATTGGGCAGGATCAGCGCGAATTCGTCACCACCCAGACGCGCGACCAGATCGATCTGACGCAGCCGTTCGGTGAACAGCCGGGCCAGTTCTACCAATACCCGGTCGCCGCCGAGGTGCCCGTACCGATCATTGATGTGTTTGAATTCATCGACGTCCACCAGGATCAGTGCCAGGGGCTCATCAAAGCGCTTCGCACGCGCAAACTCGATGGCCAGGCGAGATTGAAAGTAGCGGCGGTTGTACAGTCCCGTGAGCGGGTCCCGGTTAACCAGCTCCGCGAGTCGTGTGTGGGCCGCTTCCAGTTCGCGCTCGAGCCGGTTCCTCTGCACAGCTTGCTCCACCGCCTGACGCAATCGCTCGGCCGACAGTTCGGCGCCGGAGATGTAGTCGGCGGCGCCGGTACGGAAGGCGGCCGCCGCGAGGCGTTCGTCACCCTCGGCGGCTACGAAGATCACGGGGGGACAGTCCGGCAGCCGCCTCAGCGCCTCGAGACCAGCGAGCCCGCCATCATCGCCGGCGGTCTGGGCCAGCAGCACCAGATCGAACGGACGGAGCGCGATGCGACTGCTGGCCGCATCCGCATCAGGTACAAGAGTAATGCTGGGCCAGCCGTCGGTCTGTTCGAGAGCCGAAAACAGCGGCGCCAGATGAGCCGTATCGCGGCCCACCAGGATCAGGCGACGCGGCGACTCCGAAGCCGCCACTTCGGCAAGCCCCGCCTGGCGGCGATCGGCCATCTGGATGTGGCGCGGGAATGCGGTCTGCACGGATTCTATGGCAGCCATGAGCGCACGCCTCGCGTCGGGTGCCAGGTTGTCCATGTCGTCATGAACGCGTGCCAGGTGACGCCGGAGACCGCGAATCCAGCTCGAAGCGTGCATACCTGAGCGATCCAGCTCAATAGGCTCTTCGGCAGCACCGCGGGGCGGCGATCGATCGCCTTTCGGGTGATCTGTCATAAGTCCAGGCCAGTGTCCGGACCGGTCCATTGCGCCGGGTCCGGCGACCTGCAATCAATATAACGGCCAGACCTGGCTCTAGCGCTGCTTTTGTCCAGCCATGAAACGGCTTGCCCGGACGCTGCAATCCGGGATTCTATGGCCTTTCCGGGAGGATGTACCGTGTTTCCTGACCGCCTTATACGAAAATCCGACTCCAAGATCCTGCTCTGTGTACTTGACGGGCTTGGCGACCTGCCCGGCCTGGATCGATCTGACACGCCCCTCGATGCGGCCCACACCCCGCATCTCGACGCGCTGGCAGCCGCCGGCACGAGCGGCCTGTTCACACCGGTTGCCGCGGGCGTAACGCCGGGCTCCGGACCGGGACACCTCGCACTCTTCGGGTACGATCCGGCGCCCTACCAGGTGGGACGTGGCGTGTTGTCCGCTCTCGGCGTCGATTTCGATCTTCAGCCGGGCGATGTAGCTGCACGGTTGAACTTCTGCACGCTCGACGCGGAGGGCCGTATCACCGATCGCCGGGCCGGCCGCATAGCGACCGAGGTCAATCGCGCCCGGCTGGCACGTCTGCGCACCGAGGTCACGGCTCCTGACGGCGTGCAGCTGTTCTGGGAAACCGAATCCGAACATCGCGGTCTGCTCGTCCTTCGAGGCGCCGATCTGTACGATGATCTCGAAGACACCGACCCGCAGATCACCGGCGTACCTCCGCTGGCCGCGGAGGCATCGACTCCGCGCGCGCATCGCACGGCCACGCTCGTGGGTGAGATCATTTCGAGCGCCATGCAGGTCCTGAGCGACACGCCCCCGGCCAACGGGCTTCTTCTACGCGGCTTTGCGTCTCTCCCAGACTGGCCTGACGTGGAGTCACGATACGGGCTGCGGGCCCTGGCCGTGACGAAATACCCCATGTACAGGGGGGTCGCCAAACTTGTGGGGATGGCTACGGCGGCGCCTTACGAGACGATCGAAGAGGCACCCGCCCGTCTACGAACCGGCTGGTCGGACTTCGATTTCTTTTTCCTGCATTTCAAGGATCCGGACAAGGCGGGTGAGGACGGAGACTTCGAGCGCAAGCAGGCCGCAATCGAGACCTTCGATAGGAGCGTGCCCGACCTTCTCGCACTCGGACCGGACGTGATGGTGATTACCGGAGACCACTCGACGCCGGTGGTCCTCGCAGGTCACTCGTGGCATCCGGTGCCGGTTCTGCTGCACGCTCCGGCCACCGCTCGACCGGACATGGTGGAGACGTTCGGGGAACGTGTCGCGATCGGCGGCGGTCTCGGTCAGCGGCCGATGTGTGAACTGATGGCCCAGATGCTCGCGCACGCGGGACGCCTGGAGAAGTTCGGCGCCTAGTTGGGACACGACACTAGCAGGCTGCGGTCACATCCTTCTGGAGAATCACGCGCGCGTCGAGCGCTGCGAACTCGCATCGATCCGCACCGGCCACCAGCGGGTTGATATCGATCTGATCGACCTCCGGAAGGTCGGTCGTCAACTGGGACACACGCAGGATCACGTCCGCCAGGCGGTCGAGATCCACGGGCCGCCGCCCTCTCGCGCCCTGAAGCAGTGGCAGACCGCGAATCTGGCGAATCATCTCGTGCGCGTCGACGTCGCTGAGCGGGTGCACACGGAAGGCGACGTCCTTGAGCACCTCCACGAACACACCGCCCATCCCGAACATGATCAGGGGACCGAAGTGCGGATCGGTGGTCATACCCACCACGAGTTCCGTGCCATCGTTGACCATGGCCTGAACTTCGACACCGGAGAATCCTGCCTCGGGACGCGCGTCGCGGAGCGCCTGACCGATGCCGGCGAAGGCGCTACGGACATCCTCGGGCGTGCGCAGATCGACGCGCACACCGCCGACATCCGTCTTGTGCAGGATTTCCGGCGACACGAGCTTCACCACAACCGGAAAACCACAGTCTTCGGCCGCAGCCACTGCTTCGTCGGCGGTGGCGGCCAGACGTAACGGCATGGTCGGGATACCGTAGCTGGCCAGCAGATCCATCGCCCCGGCGCCTTTGAGAGCCCCGTCTTCGGCACCGGCCAGCACGGCGCGGGCCGCAGAAATGTCAACCTCGAAGTCTGGCGTTCTTCCCTCGGGCCGTT
>JAUVRN010000049.1 GCA_030597645.1 Candidatus Zixiibacteriota bacterium | reverse complement strand
GGAGGCACGGCTCATTGAGCGGCCCAACCGCTTCGTAGCCATCATCCGGCTGAGGGGCCGCCGATATCGTGCTCACGTGCACGATCCCGGCCGACTCGAAGAGCTACTCTACCCGGGCGCAGCCATCTGGGTCCGCCCCGCTCCCCCCGGTCGGAAGACCACTCACGACATCTTTCTGGCCCGCCAGGGCCGGGCCTGGGTCTCGATCTACTCCAGCCTGCCCAATAGGCTGGTAGGAGAGGCATTGAGGGCAGGCAGGCTGCCTGAGGTCGGAGATGGTGCCAATGTCCGCTCTGAGGTCTCTGCAGGCCGCAGCCGCTTCGATTTCCAGCTAGGCAGCCTTCCACCCACCTGGATCGAGGTCAAATCCGCGAGCCTCGTCGAGGGCCGGGTGGCGCTTTTTCCAGACGCGCCAACGACACGAGGCCGGCGCCATCTGGAGCATCTCAGCTCTCTGGTCGAGAGAGGCGACAGGGCTGTCGTCCTCTTCGTCATCCAGCGCCCGGATGCGGACCGCGTGAGACCTCATCGGCATCGGGACCCGCAGTTCGCCGACGCCCTGGCCCGTGCCGCTGCCGCAGGAGTCCGCCTGCTGGCCAGGCGTTGCCGCGTCAGTCCCCGGGGTATCCGGTTGATGGATGGGATTCCTGTGGAGCTTGCCTAAAGTATCGCTTCAACTGCCAAACGCCTTGCGCCGCCGTCTCTTAGACCTATATTCCCGCCCCATGTCCATCAAGAACGATCGCTGGATTGCCCAAATGGCTCGCCGTCACGGGATGATCAAGCCGTTTTCCAGCAGCCAGGTTCGAAAGGGCAAGATATCCTACGGTCTTTCGTCGTACGGTTACGACATACGTGTCTCGGACGAGTTCTTGATCTTCACCAACGTCGGGTCCACGGAGATCGATCCCAAGCAGTTTGACAAGGCGGCCTTTGTACAGGTCAAGGCCCGCTCGGTGCTGATCCCACCCAATTCATTCGCCCTGGCTCGGACCGTGGAGTACTTCAGGATTCCGAGAAATGTGCTGACCCTGTGCGTCGGCAAATCCACTTACGCCCGCTGTGGTATAATAGTGAATGTCACCCCTTTCGAGCCTGAGTGGGAAGGCCACGCCACGCTGGAAATATCCAACACCACGCCGCTGCCCGCCCGCATCTACGCCAACGAGGGAATCGCCCAGATCCTGTTTCTCGAATCGGACGAGGAATGCCGCGTCTCCTACGCGGACAAGAAGGGGAAGTACCAGGCCCAGAAGCGCATTACGCTGCCGCGGATGGATCGATAAACGGATAGAGGGAGCAGCATGGTGAGATCGTTCAGGTGGATCATGGTCCTGGCGCTGTTGGTGAGCGCGCCCGGGATGTACGAAGCGACACGGGCCCAGTTCAAGGCGGCGCCGGAGGGTGGCTATCCGCCCCCGACCGGTCAGATCGCGTTCTCGCGTGATCGCGACCTCTGGCTCATGGAGGCCGACGGCAGCAATCCGCGGGAGATCGTGACCTCGAGCAAGCTGGCCAACAAGATCGTCTGGTCGCCCGACAATCAGGAGATTCTATTCTGCCAGGACGGCTACCAGCAGTACGTGCTCCCCAACGGGGGCGGTGGCAAGATCAAGCTCTACGACATTTTCGCGACACGCGTGGCCGCGCCTAAAAGCATAAAACAGGTTACCACCGACGCGATCAGTGCCTCACCGAGCTACTTTCCGGACGGAGATCGGATTGCTTTCACTCGCAATCTCAGCGCCCTCGATCTGTCGAAAGAGGTACCCCTTTTTCAGGTGTACGTGGGCGGCACCTACGGCAGTCCTTTGCCGAAAAACGTCAACCTCGGCAACGCCACGCCCGATCTGCAGCTGTTGACCCCTGCCGTCTCCCCGGACGGCCAGCAGATTGCCGTCGCCGTCACCCGGGCCGACCTCATGGCGTCGCCCAAGCCGACCCTCGGTATCGCGATCATCCCGGCCAAGGGGTTCAAGGGCACCATGAAGGAGTGGACGGACAAGGCCGCGCAGATACCGGTGTCGTCCGGTCCTGCCTGGTCACCCGATGGCCGCTACCTGGCCTACGTGGACATCAGCGAGAATCCACGCTCTCTTGCGCTCTACGATTTCGAGCGTGAACTCAACCGGGTGATCTACGAACCGCTCAAAGGGTTCGATCTCATATCGGCCTCACCCTCGTGGTCGCCGGACGGCAACTGGATCGTGTTCGGCAACGTCAAAGGCAGCATCCTAATGGTGGACCGCAACGGCCGCAATCTCAAGTCGCTCACCCGGTCCGGACCCGATTCGTACCCGATGTTCTCCAATCCCGTGCATGAGTGATCGTGCCGAAGCCGCGCCCCGCGGCCTGCTGATCGTCTACACCGGCGACGGCAAGGGCAAGACCACCGCGGCGCTGGGACTGTGCGTTCGTGCCGTCGGCTACGGCATGCGCGTGGCGATCATCCAGTTCGTCAAGGGGTCGTGGCACTACGGCGAAAAGGACGGCGTCCGCCGTCTGGCACCGGAGGTTTCGTTTGAGGCGATGGGTAAGGGGTTCGTCGGCATCATCGACGACAAGCTGCCGCGTGACGAGCACGAAAAAGCCGCGCGGGAGACCCTGGCCGAGGTGGAGCAGGTGATCACCCGGGGCGAACACGACATCGTCATCCTGGACGAAGTCAACGTGGCGCTCGGACTCAAGCTGCTGACGCCTCAGGCTGTGATCGACGTGGTCAGGAAACGGCCGCCCAAAATGCACGTGGTGTGCACCGGCCGCGACGCCCCCCCGGAACTCATCGACATCGCTGATCTGGTCACAGAGATGAAGGAGATCAAGCACCCGTTCCGGAAGGGCATGAAGGCCCAGCGCGGACTGGATTTCTAGATCCTCGATGCTTCTGTAAGGCCAGCCATTGCCCCGAGGCCGGGAACCGGCTTTGTTAGAGTAAGAAGTGAAGAGAAGACAGGGAGACAATCATGAACGACCAGTACGATCTGATCATAGTGGGTGGTGGACCCGGCGGTCTGACCGCGGGCCTGTACGGCGCACGCGCCAATCTCAAGACCCTCGCACTCGAACGCTACATCCCCGGAGGCCAGCTGGCCAATACGGAGCTTGTCGAGGACTATCCGGGATTCGAGTCGATCCTGGGCCCGGACCTGGCGGCCAAGATGGAAGCGCACGCCAAGAACTTCGGCCTGGAGGTAAAGAGCGCCGATGTCACCGGCATTCGCTGCGAGGGCGACGACCGGATCGTCGAGACCGATGATGAAACCTATCGCACCCGGGCCGTGATCGTCGCCACGGGCGGGAGCCCGGTGTGGCTGGGCGTGCCCGGCGAAAAAGAACTCAGCGGACGCGGAGTATCATACTGCGCGATCTGCGACGGCGCCTTCTTCAAGGAGCAGGTGATCGCTGTAGCGGGTGGCGGCGACGCTGCCGTGGAAGAGGCCGTCTTTCTGACCAAGTACGGCAGCAAGGTGTACATCATCCACTGGCGCGACAAGTTGCGGGCGACCAAGATCATCCAGCAGCGTGCTTTCGACAATCCTAAGATCGAAATGATCTGGGACACCGTGGTCGAGGAAATCAAGGGCGGCGACAAGGTCGAATCCCTGAGCCTCAAAAACGTCAAGACCGGCGAGACCCGCTCCCTGGATGTAGGTGCGATATTCGTCTTCATCGGATTCCACCCGAACACGCAGATACTGCCGCCCGAAGTAACGCGGGATGAAAACGACTACGTCATCACCGACTTCCACATGCAGACCTCCGTGCCGGGCATCTTTGCCGTGGGTGACGTCCGCCAGCAGCTGGCGCGTCAGGTAACCAACGCCGTCGGCGACGGCACCACCGCGGCTATCGCGGCCGACAAGTACATCGAGACACTGCACGACAAAGCCAAGGCGGCGGCTGTCTAGTTGCAATAGTCCCCTGGGCAGCGCGGTCGACGATTTTGCGGAATAACCCGGCTCGTCCGGGATCATGATACTGATCACCCGGAACGGGGCGCGCCCCTCGAGCGTCCTGCAGATTCCCCGGGGAGGAAAGATCCGTGAAATTCACCACAGTCCTGCTTGTTCTCGCCATGGTGTATCCGGCGGCCACACCTATCCGTAGTCAGGACCTTCCGTCCGATCACAGCCAGTGGCAGACCACGGTGTTCCGTCAGGCCTACCGGCATCTGGCGTCAGCCGAAGAGTGGGCGGTCCTGGACACCCTCTCCGCCGGGCAGCTACCGGGCTACGTGGGGCTCTTCTGGAAGCGTCGAGACCCGACCCCCACGACGGAGGTCAACGAGTTCAAAGACCAGTTCCACGATCGCGTGCAATGGGCCGCCACCTGGTTCCGGTGGGGCAACGTCGATGGACCGGCATGGGACATCCGCGGCGATGTGTGGATCAAGTACGGCGAGCCCGACGCCCGCGGACCCATCGTGGCACGCAATGAGCGGTTCGCAGGGCCCGTGGCCGGACCGGTCGTCGACTTCCTTGGCGAGCAGGAGGTCTGGCAGTACTTCCGCGAAAACCTGAGGATGCAGTTTCAGATCGATCGCGGGCGCATGGAACACGTGCCCTACATCGACCTGAGCCTGCAGGAGCAGCCGCTGGGCCGCTACTATGACGACCGCTATGATATCCATGTTTCACCTGTGCTCTACGATCCGGCTCCGGGTGTACAGCACCTCGATGTCGCCCTCAATGCCTATCCGTTCCGGCGAGTGGACGGTCGCTATGACCTGTACGTGGCGACCAGCGCCCGCATGGACCGGTTGGCCCGTTCGACGGGCTATCGCAAAAGCGAACTGGAGTACACGGTTCATGTCGTCGCCTTCGCAACGGATCTGACCGAAGTCTGGCGCGACAGTGTCCGGGTGCGTCGTACCCTCGAAGGTCGCCACAAAGGCGAGCTGATCGCTCACCAGTGGGCCACGGAGCTCCCAAGCGGGCTCTACATCGTCGGGATCGAGATTGCCGCGGCCAGCGGCAGGAAACACGCGGCCGCGCGACGCGAGCGCTGGCTGGTGCCCTATGTCGAATCGGCAGAGCTCGATCTGTCGCCTCTTGTCATCGCTGCCGATGTTCGGGACGCCGAGCCTGCACAGGGGGCGTTCACCCGCAACCGTAAGACCATAACGCCGCTTCCCGGGGGGGTCGTCAAGAAGGGCCAGGACGTCGCGTTCTACCACGAGGTGTACAATCTCAGACCCGACGAGTGGGGCACGGGGCAATATCGTGTGGAATACACTCTGCACGACCTCAGAAACAACGATCGCAGACTGCTGAGATCCGAAGACCTGATCGCGCTGGAACCCGACACCTACCAGTCCGGGCGCATCCCCGGTGATCAGCTTCGCAAGGGCGAGTACATACTCGAGGTCCGGACTCACGATCTGGTGGCCGGCGCGACCAAAACCGCCCTGGCGGACTTCCGTGTAGACTGAATTCCGGCCCCTGCACGCTCCTGCCCGGGCTTGCACAGGCCGACATCGTCAGTATATTCCGCGCTTAGCCGAAACCACGGACATGGCTGCCCACTACCCGTTCAAAGACGTCGAGGCCCGGTGGCAGGCACGGTGGAAGGAGACAGACCTCTACCGCACGCCGGATTCACCGCGCCAGAAGTACTACGTGCTCGTCATGTTCGCGTATCCCGCCGGCGACATGCACATGGGGCATTTTCGCAACTACATCGTCGGGGACGCCGTCGCTCGCAAGAAAATGATGGAAGGGAAGGGGGTCCTGCACCCCTTCGGGTGGGATGCCTTTGGCCTGCCGGCCGAGAACGCAGCCATCGATCGCCACATCCCGCCCCAGAAGTGGACTTCTGAGAACATCCAGGTCTCGCGTGAAACGCTCCAAAAGGTCGGCATCAGTTACGACTGGGAGCGCGAGGTCACCACTTGCACGCCGGACTACTATAGGTGGAACCAGTGGTTGTTTCTCAAGCTCTACGAGTCGGGCCTGGCCTATCGCAAGAAGGCCGAAGTGAACTGGTGCCCAGGCTGCAAGACGGTGCTGGCCAACGAGCAGGTGGTCGACGGCAAGTGCGAACGGAGCGGTGATGCGGTCGAGAAGAAGACCCTGGAACAATGGTTCTTCAGGATCACCGATTACGCCCAGCGCCTGCTGGATGATCTTGATGGGCTTCCCGGCTGGCCGGATAACGTCAAGACGATGCAGCGAAACTGGATCGGCCGCTCCGAGGGTCTGGAAGCCGACTTCAAGCTGGAGCACAACGATCAGTCCCTCCGGGTATTCACGACGCGACCGGACACGATGTACGGTGTGACCTTCATGGTCCTGGCGCCGGAGAGTGAGTACGTGCAGCAGCTCGAGCTCGAAGGCGAACTTAAAGCAGAGGTCGAAGCATACATCGATCAGGCCCGACTCAAGGGCGACATGGAGCGTGCGGCCGAGGGCGAGAAAGACGGGATCTTCACCGGTCGCTTCGCCATCAACCCGTACAACGGTGAGCGCGTGCCGATCTGGATCGCCGATTACGTGCTGGCCGGCTACGGCACGGGGGCGATCATGTCCGTACCGGCACACGACGAGCGGGACTTTGCCTTCGCGAAGAAGTACGATCTCCCCATCCGGATCGTGCTGAAGGTCCCCGGTGGACCCGACGCCGATTCGGTGCCCGACGAGGCGTACACGTCCAGAGACGCGGAGATGGTCAATTCCGGCCGCTTTGACGGCCTCGTGGGGCAGGAAGGCCTTGAGGCTACGATCCGACACGCCCAGACCGAAGGGTTCGGCAAGCGCGAGATTCACTATCGACTACGCGACTGGGGCGTCTCCAGACAGCGATACTGGGGCACCCCGATCCCGATCATACACTGTCCGAAATGCGGGGAAGTCCCGGTACCCGAGTCTCAACTGCCGGTGAAGCTCCCGGAGGGCGACATCGACTACGTGCCCAAAGGCCGCTCACCCCTGGCCGACGTACCGGAGTTCATGAATGTGGACTGCCCGCGCTGCGGGGGGGCGGCGCAACGCGATCCGGATACCATGGACACCTTCGTCGATTCTTCCTGGTATTTCCTGAGGTATCTGGACCCTCAGAACGAGGCGGTTCCGTATGCCTTCGGCGAGGCCGAGCAGTGGCTGCCGGTGGACAAGTACATTGGCGGCATCACACATGCCACGGGGCACCTGCTCTATTTTCGCTGCGTGACCAAGGTGCTCTTCGACAAGGCTTTGCTGACGGTCAATGAACCATCGATCGAGCTCCTCAAGCACGGCATGGTTCTCGACGGCGAAGGCCATGTGATGTCCAAGAGCATGGGCAACGTGATCTCGCCGATCGAATTCATGGATAGAGAGGGCGTCGACGTGGCGCGACTCACCATGCACTTCGCATCGCCTGCGGACAAGGAGCTCATCTGGAGCGATGCCGGCGCCGTGGGTGCAGCCCGTTTCCTCGATCGCATGTGGCGGGTTGCCGAGAGTATCGAAGCTCCGGCAGCGATCGATCTGGACCGACGCTACAGCGAGTCGGAGCTCGACGGCCGACACCTCGAGACCTATCGCAAGCTCAACCAGACCATCAGGAAGGTGGACGCAGATTATGAGGCCATGCAGTTCAACACCGGTCTGGCTGCGCTCATGGAGCTCTTCAACGTGGTCGGGACCGGGGAAGACTTAAAGCAAGACTTCAAGGCCTGTATCCTGGCCAAGTCGAGCCAGCTGCTGGCACCCCTCGCCCCGCACTTCGCCGAGGAGATATGGGCCCGCCTCGGGTTCAGCGACTCGATATTCCAGTCCTCCTGGCCGGCACCCGATCCGGACGCGCTGGTAGAGGATCTCATCACGCTGGTCGTGCAGGTCAACGGCAAGCTGCGGGGACGGCTCGAGGTACCGCCGGACATCGACGAAAAGGACGTCGTGGCTCAGGCGCTGGCCGATCCTCAGATCGCCCGGCACGTCGATCCGGATCGCATCACCCGTACAATCTACGTCCGTAAGCGCCTGCTGAATCTCGTCGAGAATTAGATCGCTCTCGCGGCGATCTCCGACTTAACCGCCTGCTTAAGCGCCTGCTGAACCTCGTGGCGAAGTAGATCGCTCTCGCAATTGTCCTCCGACGCGCTCGCTGGCATGTCCTGGCGACAAAGGGAAGAGCCCTTTGAGTGCGCTCCAGGTGCCCCTTCCCGACTGGGCGTAACGTCCGATAAGGGATATTACGTCAAGTAAGGCTCCGGCAAAGCCGATCCCGCTCCTTCCGGTAGAACGAACTCCCAGGACTAACGCCAGGAACTCCACCGAGTTGCCGATATCTCCTACTGAGAGGCTTCTGACGTGCATCCTGTGAGACACCCCGGGCTTCGGTCGGAACGAGGCGCAGCGCTTGTCGTCGTGCTGGGAGTGCTCTTTGCACTCTCGCTATTGTCGCTGGCCGCCGTCCGAACAACCGAGAACGAAATGACCATCGTGGGCAACAGGGCTCGGCGCACGCAGGCGTTTCTGGCTGCCGAGGGCGGGATGGCCCGGGCCGCGTACATCTTCCGACAGAACCCGCTGACTACGGCCGCCGACAGCCTTCTGGACCTGATGAACGCCGATACGGTGCTCGGGATGTCTCACTTCAGGCTCGCCATGGACTCGACTTTGCCCAGACGCCGGGTCATCGCCCTGGGGTTCGCGGCCGAGGGGCAATCGGCCATCCAGGTACTCTACGAACACGGCGCCAACCGGGACAACATCTGGAACAACGCGATCTTCCCCGGTCACGGTAACGACGGACAGACCATCGATGGTCCGGCGGAGATCCACGGATCCGCGCACATCCTGGGTGGCGGTGAGCCGTACGTGGACGCCAATCTCAACGGCGTGTGGGATGTCGGTGAGTCCTACCAGGATGTGAATCACGACGGTGCCTATGATCCACCAGTCCACCCGGACAGTTCCGCTCTCGATCTCACCGACGCCGGCAGCTATCTGCGCAACGATTACTCCGGGCTGATCGGCACCCTCGCATCCCGTGTTCCGGCCCTGGAAACCACGGTGTACGGAACCGAGACCGTGAATACCCTGTCCGCGGAACTCCGTGTACAGCACGGCCGCGTAGCTCTCTCCGGCTCAGACAATGTGGGTGCGGAAAACTCGACCGGCGGAGCTCCCGCCGTCAAGGAAACCTATGACGCGGTCTATGTGACGGATGGATACTCCGGTGATTCACCTTCCGGATCCGTCCATTCAGACAACGGCGACGGCAGCCCGTACGACCTGTCCAGAGATCCGCCGGAGATGCCCAATCTCGATGATCCCTT
>JAUVRN010000383.1 GCA_030597645.1 Candidatus Zixiibacteriota bacterium | reverse complement strand
GAAGTCCAGGTCCGTCGCATGGGTGGCCTCGTCTTTCCGGTGACCATCGAAGTCAGGTTCGACGACGGCGAAGTCGTGCGGGAGCAATGGGACGGCAGGGAAGCCTGGCGCCGCTACCTGTACGTGCGGGAGGCCCGGCTGGTATCCGCCACGGTCGATCCCGACTCCCTGGTGCCTCTGGACATCAACTTCACCAACAACAGCAGGACCGTCGAACCCGAGGGGCTGGGTGTCCAGAAACTCTGTGCCCGCATCATGTTCTGGGCTCAGTTCATTATGGACCAGCCGGAGTTTCTCAACATCGCCACGTTGATGGACGGGATGGGGTTGGATTAGGATGGCGATGATTCTTGCGACCGCACGATCGGGCGTGACCCGGGTGTGGGCACACAGGCGGCTGCTTGTTCCGTTTTACCTGGCCAATGCGGTCTTTGGTCTGCTGGCCATGTTGCCGGTGGGGCTGTTGCTCGACGAGTACGTGGGCAACAGTCTCATGCGTGAACGCCTGGGCGTGGCCATGGACTTTGACTTTTTCTTTGAGTTCATGCTCGGCAACGGTGACGGACTGGCCGCGGCCCAGGGAGTGGCCGTGGCCGTCATGGCGATATACTGGATCGTAACGCTCTTTCTTTCGGGCGGTGCGCTGACCGTGTTCTTCAGGGACGACTACACGCCTCCAGTCTTCTGGGGTGGAGCGGCCATGTGGTTCGGCCGATTCTTCCGACTGGCACTCTGGAGTCTGCCCGTCCTGATCGCCTTCTTCCTGATCCGGCTGACGGAGACAGCCGCCGTGCGGCTGATCTGGGGCCCGGATCCCTACGAGTACATTGTCTACTGGGGAGCCTGGGTGAAGCTCGTCCTGGGCTATCTGGGGTTAATCTCTTACTTCATCGTCTTCGACTACGCCCGTATCCACATGGTGCTTACCGATGAGCGGAGCGCCCGCAGATCGCTGGTCTTTGGACTGCGGTTCGCCGCCAGAAACTGGAGTCAGACTCTCGGTTTGGCACTGCTGCTTTTCTGTGCGGGCTGGCTGGCAGTGGCGGTCTACGCCCTCTTCTCCGGCTGGATGACCATGCCTCACTGGCTGATCCTGATCCTGTTGATCCTCGGGCAGCAGGCATACATTCTCTTCCGGATGGGGCTGAGGCTGATGTCATATTCCAGCCAGATGCAGTTGTACAGCCGTCTGACGCCGCTAACCGATTGACCGTCAGCCGGTAACTCGCCATCAAGGGCGGGCGATGTTCGCCGCGTCATCTCACCTGATCGGTATCATGCTTGCCCTCGCCGCAGCAGCGGTGTGGGGTAGTGGTGACTTCGCGGGGGGACGTGCCGCGAGGCGATCCGACCAGTTTCAGGTCATGGTCCTGGTGGCGCTGTCGGGCATCGTCCTGCTGTCACTGCTGGCGCTCGTCTTCCGCGAATCGCTGCCATCGCTGCGCAGCCTGGGATGGGCTCTGGCCGCTGGATCGTCGGGTGCCATCGGGCTGGCGGCACTCTTTCGCGGACTCTCTATAGGACGCGCCGCGGTCGTGTCGCCGACCACCGCGGTAGTCGGCGCGTCGATACCCGTGTTGTATGGTTTCCTGACCGAAGGGCTGCTCAAACCACCGCAGATCGTCGGTATGCTGCTCGCGGTGGCAGGACTCTGGTTCGTTTCGCGCATGACGTCGACCGGCGAGTCGGCCAGGGAAAGCGGTTTCTCTCACGGTCTGATAGGCGGCCTGGGCATCGCGGGATTTCTCATTCTCATCACACAGGTAGAGGCCGGCTCCGTGCTCATCCCGCTCGCCGTGGCACGCGTCGCCACCCTCATCGTCTCGATGGCCCTGGTGCTGGGGCGGGGCCTCCCACTGCCCGGCCTGCGCAGCAATCCGCTGGCGCTGCTGGCCGGCTGCACCGATGCCGGCGGTAACGTGCTCTACCTGCTGGCACAGCAATACCCGCGACTGGACATTGCGGCTGTGGCGGGCTCTCTGTATCCGGTCGTGACCGTGATCTTCGCCCGCATCCTGTTGGACCAGCGTGTATCGGCCACGCAGTGGGCAGGCATCGCCTTGTGCCTGACCGGCGTAGCGCTCATTGCGACGTGAGCGAGGCGTACCAAACTCGTCGTTGCGGACGGTTGACCTGAGGCCTTACCTTGACGGTACAGTTGCTTCAAGAGGGTAACAGGAGGATTCCAGATGCCACCACTCGCGATACGCAGAGCCAAGTACTACTACACACTCCTCGATGATCGTCCCGGTCTCGGTGTCGATGTGCTCTCCAAGCTCAGGGCGTCCGGCATCAGCCTGCTGGCCTTCACGACGTTTCCGCTCGGTGACGGCCGGTGCCAGCTCGACTTTTTTTCGGATACGCCCGACAAACTCAGGCGAGCGCTCGAGGAGGAGGGGCACGAGCTCGTGGGCCCCAGGAAGGCCTTTCTCATCCAGGGCGAAGACACCGTCGGTGCGCTCGTCGAGCATCATGTGCACCTGGCCGCAGCAGGCATCAGCGTGTATGCCGCCAACGGAGTCTCCGACGGCAAGGGACACTTTGGCTACGTGCCGTGGGTAAAGCCCGAAGAATACGAGCGCGCCGCCGAGATCCTGGGCTGCTAGAAGCACCTGGCATACAGGTGGATTTTGGGAGGCGACGGGCGCGGTTCCAAGCCGCCGCCGAAGAAGGGGGGAGACATGAAAAGAGTTCTGGTAATTACCGCAGTGGTGCTGTTACTCGTCACGCCTGTTAGGGCAGATGACGTCGGCTCCACGTTCGGGGCGTTGAGCACGGCACGAACAATTCCGTCCGGGGACCAACTGATCAACGTCCGCGTCGGCGTGGCAGACATCACCTCGGTCGCGGGTGTTTTCGGCTTCGGGTTTTCACGGACGGGCGACGCGCGTCTGAAAATCGGCGTTATCGACGACTCGGGTTTCAAGACCTCCTTTTCCCTGGGTGCGGATGCAAAGTGGCAGCTGATGTCCATGGGGAAGAGCAGAGCCGACAGCGGACGGCCGGCTGGTTCGGCACCCTTTGACCTGGCCGTCGGTCCGCTGTTCGAGTGGTTCAAGGTCGACTTCCAGAATAACCCCACCTTCGAATCGCAGTCGGTTCTTCAGCTCGGTCTGGCCG
>JAUVRN010000219.1 GCA_030597645.1 Candidatus Zixiibacteriota bacterium | reverse complement strand
GTGTTGATAGTCCCAGTACGTGTAACCAATGACCGCCCCTGGCAAATCACGAGGCCCAAGGGACCGATATCCCCACGGATCTGGCGAAAGTGTGTGGCTGGAGGATCGGCCCGAACGATACTCAGGCTCAGCGATGATCACCGGAATCGGCCGCGGATCAGACCTGGGTTGCAAACCCGCCTGTGCACTGGATACGCCGATAGCAACAGCCAATGCAACAAGGAGTGGTGCTAGGTAGCGTACATACATGCCGCACCTCCTGAGCGAATGCTCAGCCAAGATTCGTCGATGAGGCTCGCCTCGAACGACGACTATCTACCTGTGTCAACCACTAAGCTGTATGAGCACACACAGCGCGCGCGCCTGCGTGTTCGCATTGCGATCAGAATCATTGCACACGTCCTAGAACGTGAGCGGATTTGAGAGGGAAAGACCCAATTCAGAATCGTGCTGCCGGTCTCGAATCCACCTAACGGTGTCCCATTTGGGGGTGCTCGTCAAGGACAAACATTCATCGCGAGCCATTCACTCTGGCTGCACTTGGCAGCCGTGTGCATGCTCTCGATCTTCCCAGCGCTCCATTGTAATTCGCTACAGAGAAGCAAGTTACAAGAGGTATCCTGATATTCTGGGGGCACGATGCGAACGATCCGTAGCATGTCTTCTCACTGGACCCGCGCGCCTGCGTTTCTCATATAGTAAACAGTTCCATTCCAGAGGGGGCAGGGTGTCTCGGACCGCATAGGGGTCAGCCATTCCCAGCGGAAGGCTGCGAACGCGGCCGAGGATCGACAGACACGCAACGTGTCTTGAACCGGGAGGAGATGATGATGGACAAGAAGGCGCCCGTATTTGGTCGCGCCCGAATCCCATACGGCACCTGGGGAAGCAGCTACTTCCCGGCTTGGCAGATGTCCGCCCTCGCGGAGGTCAACATCGGCCAGTTCGCCGGCGAGGCCATGAACAGGATTCTGGGACTGAGAAAAGTACCCCGAAGCGAGATGGGGTACCTGGTGATCGGCTCGACGATCCCCTGGCACTGGAAATTCTGGAACGCACCGCTGGTCGCAAGCTGTGTCGGCAGTCGCATTCCCGGTTATCATGTGGAGCAGGCCTGTGCTACCGGTCTGCAGGCCGTGGTCGTGGCCGCCGCGGAGGTGGACAACGGCTCCGAGGATGTCGTGGGCGTCTTGACGTTCGACCGCACCAGTGACTCACCCGTAGGCGTCTTCCCCGAACGCCGCACCTACGAAAGAACGCAGGCCCTGACCGACGTGTGGGACAACTTCGGATTCGATCCCGCCACCGGCCAGGCCATGATCGCCTGCGCGGGACTGACCGCCCGCAAACATAAACTCGATCGCAAGGAAGTCGACGAGCTGGCCTATCACCGCTACGAACAATATTTCGAAGCCAGGGACTCCGGATTTCTCGATCGCGTGCTCGTCCCCCTGGAGGTCCTGAACATCCAGGGGCGTCCGCTTGGACGCGTGGAAGAAGATACCGGGGTGCGCAAAGTGACGCTGAACGGACTACGGGCCATGCGCGAGCTGGACACCTGCGTCACGGGTGGCACGCAGACACACGCATCGGACGGTATGGCCACACTGCTGGTAACCACTGTGGAGAAGGCAAGAGAGATCAGCCCACGTCCCGAGATCGACATCCAGTTCATCGGCAAGGCCGAAACACGGGCACTGCCCAGCCTGATGCCTGAAGCACCCGTGCTCGCCGTTCAAAAGCTTCTGAAGCGGATCGGTTTGACCATGCAGGACATGGTGGTGGTCAAGAATCACAATCCTTTTGCGGTCAACGACGTGGTCTTCTCCAGGCTGATGAACTATGACTGTCACAAAATGAACAACACCGGCTGCCCGCTGGTGTGGGGTCACCCGCAGGGTCCGACACTGACGCGGGTGTTGATAGAAGCGCTGGAGGAAGCGGTCGATCTGGGCGGCGGCTACGTACTGATCTTCGGTTGCGCCGCCGGGGACATCGGCATCGCGGCGATCTTCAAAGTGACGGACGGGGGTAAGTAGCCATGAAGACCATGCGTCAGCCTACACTGGCCACGATGGGGCTGGGAAATGTCCTGGGGATTTTCCAAAACGGCAGGATGCCTGTCGACGGCGAAGGCGCCGTGACGGATGTGTTCGGCCCGCCGGGTGACCGCGGATCCCTGGTCATTTCCGGGGCCAACGGCATCGTCGGCGCCGGTAAGACCATGCAGCTCGGTTCGAGACTGCAGCCGTTCGGTATTCGCACGGTGGGACTCGACTTTGCCAGTGCGCCGGATGGGATTGGCCGGCAATACCCGGGCCTGGTGAGAGCGTTCGGACCCGCACAGGCCGATGAGATCATGGCCAGCATGACCCGGCTCAACTACGACGGCAAGACGCTGCCATCGCAGCTCGCCGAGTTCAAGCCCGCCTTCCTCCTGGAAGCAATTCCGGAGATTCTCGATATCAAGAAGAACCACTACAACGTCTTCCGCGACACGTTCCCCGGGATCGAAATCCGTTCGGTCACGTCGGGGTTCCCGAGCTCGGAACTGGGGGTCGGTATCGCCCACCCGGCGTTCCCGCACGAGATCAACAAGATCTGGGAGACGGTAGAGGAAGAGCCGTACAAAATCTCCAAGTTGCTCTGGGCACTGGGGCTGGTTCCGATCCCCGTCAGCGATCACTGGTCCTTCGTGCTGGACGTGCTCTTTTGCGGGGTAACGCTGGCCGGTCTGAGATTCCAGAGAGCCTGCAACGTGCCGTACTGGAAGACGGACAAGTACATCCGCCGACTCGTCGGGCCCAATCCGTTCCGGGCCCACGACGCTATCGGCGCAAAGGGTGCCAACTTCCTGACCTGGTCATGTCTGCATCACCTCAGCGAAATGTACGGACCGCTGTTTACCCCGACGCCCGAACTGATCGAGCGCAAAGAGAGCGGTCAGACCTGGTATCCGCCCAACCACTTCCGCCCGGTGGTGAACTGGGAGATGGACGACGACACGAACGACGAGTTCCAGACCTGGGTGCTGGGTCCCACGATCCAGATGACCAGCCTCATGCTTCACGAGAAGAGAGCCCACCTGGCCAACATGAACGCCATCGGCGAACTGTGTGCCCAGTTCCGCAGCGGCGTCGTGGCCATGATTCGGGGTATGGGTGCGGACGCGGCGATCAAGCGGGTCGAAGCCTATCACAAGCTGCACCCCGAGGCCGCGTCCAAGAGCTGGTATCCGAACGTCTTTGGACAGATGGATCAGCCGGAGTGGCAGCAGCTCTACGTTAACGCCGAGCACGACGGCAACGTGGGCGTGATCACGATCAGCCGCGAGAGTTACAACAGCGACGTGGATGCGGAGCTGAACCGGGCCATCGACTGGCTCAAGGCGGAAGGCATCGACCGCGTCATCGTGACCGGCGACTTCCACCTCTCCACGCAGATGGTGGGTGCGGACACCAGCGACTTCTTCCCCGCGCTGGAGAATGCGGATCGTGGCGTGTCGATCTCTTCGTCCTGGTCCAGGACGGCCAGGCGCCTCAACGATGAGTTCAAGCGCTCCGTGGGCTACATCAACGGCAAGCGCTGCCTCGGTGGCATGCTGGAGCTCATGCTGCACTGCCACTACCTGGTTGCCCGTGGCGACGCCGATCTCGGCATGCCGGAGGTCACCCTGCCGGTGGTACCCGGTATGGAGGGATGTCACTGGTCGTTCCGCAAAGCAGCGTCCGAGGACTGGCCGCGGCTTCTCCAGATGCTGCTCAGCGGCAGATCCGTCAAGGCCAGGGATTCCGTGGGCTGGCTGACCGACCACGCGGGATCGCTCGAGGAAGAACTGCAAACCGCGTGGAAACTGGCCACCGACGGCGATCATGGCCTGACGGAAAGAACCGTCCATCAGGACAGCCTGCAGGGCCTGCCTCAGGAATCGTATCTGCCAGACAGTGGAGATCCTGCCATGGAGGGTGCACGAAAGGCCATCATGGATTGTATCCAGGCATCGTGCAGCGTGGCCCTCTCCGAGGCACTGGATGTGCAGGCCAAACACTCGGGCAACTTCATGACCAGTAAGCTGTGCCAGAGAGGTGCCATCGGCGCGGAGGCCAAAAAGGTCATGAACGCCTGATGAGCCCCGCGAAAACCATTGTACGTTAGGGCCCTTCAAGTACCAGATTGGCCGTGACAAATAGCGAGTCTCCTATCACCGGCTGCTGATTGCTGGGGTTGAGAACATAATGCCTCTACATATCACCGGCTGCTGATTGCTGGGGTTGAGAACATAATGCCTCTACATAACGGGCCGGTCGGATCCGGGCCGACGCATTCCTCTCGCCGATATCACCATACGAATCTGACATAAGACTCCGCTGTGTACCCTATTGCTGAGTGATTTCCGAACACTCGGCGAAACTTCTTTCCTCGTAGTGCAAGCGGTTTAAAGGCACACCTGGGAAACAGCCGATATATCAAATTAAAGTGTGGGTCAGCGTCACGGGGCGCACCGTGACATGGCTGTGAGTCAACTGCAAAGGGGGTACTCCCATGAAGAACTCAGTGC
>JAUVRN010000159.1 GCA_030597645.1 Candidatus Zixiibacteriota bacterium | reverse complement strand
GGCGGACGGTGCGGTGCCCGACGTCGGATTGAGTGTCAGCCACGATTCGTTGTTGCCGGTCGCCCAGTTCAGAGGCTGACTGCCGCCGACATTGGTGATGGTCAAACTCTGCGTGGCCGGGTTGGTGTCGCCTTCGATCGCGGAGAACGTGAAGATAGTGGGCGAGAGGGCAATCGTCGGCGGACCCGCAAAGACCTCGAAGTCGACGGTGAACGTGACCGGGCTGCCCACGGCCGCAGGATCTACGATCTGAAACGTCTCCTGGTAGGTTCCCGCCGCCAGGCCTGTGGGATCGACCGATACGTCAAACGTGTCCGGTGCTCCACCAGACGTCTTGGACACGTCGACCCATGCGGCATCGAGACCGGTAATAGTCCAGTTGAGCGTGCCGCCGCCGGTATTGTCGATCGCCACGCGGGTGGCCGCCGGGTTGCCGACCGCGTCGCCCTCCGTGGCGGTGAAACCGGCACTGGTCGGTGTCACGGAGATCACGGGCGGATCGGCCTGCACGTCGAGTGCAACAAATACCGTCTCAGGTGAATTGGCACCGGACGCGGACGTGACCACGACGTGTCCCGTGTACGACCCGGCTGCCAGGCCCGTGGTGTTCACCGCCACTTCGATGTTCGCGGGCGCGTTCCCCGAGGCCGGCGCCGCGGTCAACCATGCCTGATCCGTTGCCGTCGTAAAATCGAGCGTGCCGGTGCCCGCATTCGTCAGGCGCACCGTATCCGGATCCGGGTTCGAACCGCCTGCGATCGCCGAGAACGAAAGAGACTCGGGTGAGAGGGCGATGAGCGGTGGCGCCGTGAGGAGCATTTGCACCGGGATACGCACCGGTGAATTGGACGCGTTGGGTGCCGTGATTACGATGGTGTCGCGGTAGATTCCGTCCGGGAGGCCGGAGATGTCAACGGAGATGGCTATAGAGTTGGGTGTCGTGCCTCCGGTCGGATTGATGGCGAGCCAGGCATTGCTGGTCGCCCCGGTCCAGCCGATCGCCGCACCCTGCGACGCGGTGAGCGTCACGGTTTGTGCGTTTGGATTCGCCCCCCCCGCCTGGCCGATAAAGCTGAGGGACGCCGGCGACGCGGAGAGGGATGGCATGGCCAGGTTCAGCGTGACCTGTAGCGATTCGGGTGAATTCGACGCCGCCGGGTCCGCCACCACGACGTACCCGGTATGCGTGCCGGCCACCAGGCCGGCGATATTGACAGATACCGTCACCGTGCCTCCACCCGATCCTCCGGTGGGCGCGGCCGAAATCCACGACGTCGAGGGCGTCGCAGTCCAGTTGAGGGTGCCGGCTCCGATGTTGCTGATCTGAAACGTCTGAGTGGCCGGGTTGCCGGCTCCGATCGTGGCGGTATATGGGAGCTGCGTGGGGGAGAGGCCAATCGTCGGCTGGGGTGCCCCGATGTTGACGACGCCCGGGGACCAGGTTGGAATGTGCTCGCCGGCGCCCACGTCGGTGATCCGCAGATTCTGGTTGTTGACTACACCACTGTCTAGCGGCACGGTGCCGTTGACGCCACTGGCATCGACGTCAAAGTAGACATAGCAAAGGGTGTCGTTCTGGGGCGGTACAGATGTGAAGCTGATGAACCCGATCAGGATTCCACCTGCCGCGTCGTCCACAAGCGAGGTTTGCAGCGTCCAGCCTGCAGCAAGCTGGCCTGCGGGTCCGTAACTGACGCCCGTGTTGCCCCCCGTCACTATCGTGGTGTCGATACGGATTTCCGGATGGCCATTATACATGAGCGGGATCGTGATCGCGCCGAATGTCGTCGCACTCTGGATCATCACCGCCACGTGGAAATTGGTGTCGATATTGTTGTCCGGGATATCGATGCTTGCCGGAATGATCTCCAGAAAGTCACTGTCCGAGACGGTTTGGGCCTGGACCGGTCCGGCTGTCAAAGTCAGGACAACGGCCAGGGCCAGTATGAGCCACTTGGTGGATCGCATTGCGTTACCTCTCCCCATACGGGTCTGTCCGGATCAAACGGCCGGAGGACAATCGAGCAGGCTGGAGCCGTCGCCACCACGACAATCGGCTCCCAGCAGGCCGGCACCACGTCAGCTTGGGCACTCAGAAGTCTCTCTATTACTATCTAGTTGCGGTGTAGAGCGCGAGGCGCGCGCAGGGGACTTTCGCTCGCCTACCGCAAAAAGATACCTCGCACTCACAGATTGTCAAGCGCACACGACCTGCGGAGCTATCGCTCAAGATGCACTTCGACAGGTGTTGTATCGAGCAAACCCCGGGCCCATCAGCAGCACGTCAACGGCTTGAGTGCTAACATGTTAAGGAACCGTAACGGAGTTGTGCTTTAGCAGTTACGGCGTGTCGAGGATGAGCTGCGTTAACCGCGATCCGTGCCCGGCGCCGGATACGTCCATGCACGGTGCAATGGGTTGCACATATTGAAGGATCAATGCCTGCTCCGAGTGCTGCGGAGGATTGGCTCCGGTCGGGTTACAACGTACTGGAAACCCAATCGCAGGCCTGACCTGCCGAAACGACCCTGGCGATCCCGTCATGGGGGACGGCGCCACATCCCGGCGGTTCGAATCCGACCACTGGTGTCCCAAATTTGAGGCAGAACGCGATCTCGGAGAGTGTGCCGTGGCTGCCGGGGAGGGCTATGCAGGCATGAGCGGAACGTGCGATTATGGTGTTCCTTGCGTCGGCCATGGCGGTGACGATGGGGATTTCCACCCAGAGATTGGCATCCTCCCGGCTCATCCCCGGCAGAATCCCGACGGTGTGGCCTCCGGCTCCTCTGGCGCCCCTGCAGACCGCCTCCATGCCGCCTCCGAGGCCCCCGCAGACCAACCACCAGCCCCGCCCGGCGATGGCCTGCCCCAGCTCCACGCCCGCTTCATAGAGAGCCGGCTCGGCGATGCCCGCGCCCAGCACACCCACGAGCCTCACGGCCGTCATCCCATGCTCCCTGGCTCGGCGGCCGGCGCCGTCCGGATCGAATCCACAAAATGCGCTTGCATGCTCACGGACTGCCCATAATATAGCAACGCTCGGGTCGGGGCGTAGCGCAGCTTGGTAGCGCACTTCGTTCGGGACGAAGGGGTCGCTGGTTCAAATCCAGTCGCCCCGACCATTTACCCACCTCGATGTTTTGATCCCCATGTGGTTCAGCGCGAATGATTGGTGCGCGTGCGCCCTGGGGCAACCGTGCAGAGGCACGCTAAGCCGCTGTCTTGTCGAGGCTTGAAGGCCATCCGTACAGATAAGAAACGCATTGACAGTAGCGATCCTCACGACTATCCTGAAAACTTTGATAGCAATGACTGGCAAGGGGTTATCGCCTCGTGCTCCGGTGCGGGGACGATGGGAGGAGTCGATGCGTCGAGCGTATTTCGGCGTCGTGGTTTTGGTATGTGCCAGTGCAGCGGGCTGGTCCACTGTGGTGTCCGCGCAGACGCAGACCTTAACGCCACGCATTAACTACAATTTCTATGGCGGCGGTGCCCGGGCACTTTCGATGGGTGGTGCGTTCATCGGGATCTCCGATGACGCCTCGGCCGCGACCTGGAACCCTGCAGGACTGACCCAGCAGGATCGCATCTTTACAGGTTTCGACTACGGTGTGACCGGTCAGGAAGTGAACAATACCCTGACCTCGAGCCAGAATCTGGGTTTTCTGCACGACAACACCTCCACGCAGGCACTTGCCCAGTTCAGCTTTCTTGCGATCAACGGTCCCACCACGATCAAAGGGCAGCGATTGCATTTTTCCGTCGCGTGGACGCGTCTCAATCAGCTGAATTTCGAATCGGAAGCCACGATCACGGACTTCTCCGATTTCACACTGGATCCCTCGAGTCCGTTCAGTCAGGTCGGGGTCCGCTTATACAACTTCACTCGTGGCGGACCTGAAGTGGCTACGCTGGCCGCCGCTACCGCGTTCAAGGAGGATGTGTTTTCCCTCGGCTTTGGACTGAACATCTATCTGGGGAGCCAATACGACTCCAGCCAGGTGGGCTCGGACGTCGACCTGGACCTGGGCAGCGGGGACACGCTGTCTCTTCGAGTGATCGAAGAGTTCCGCAACAACATCGACTACACCGGTCTCAACTTCAATGTTGGCGCCCTGTTCCAGGCGAGCACGTTCAGCATCGGTGCTACGCTGAAGACTCCCTTCAGGCTGTCGCAGGACAACGACGTTCGTGTAGCTACCACACAGTATGAACGGACGCCCGACACGCTGCTCCTTCTGACGGAAACCAGCGTCCTGGTCAACACCGAAACGCAGGTGGACATGCCGCTGCAAATTGGTGTCGGCGTAACCTATCGGCCCCAGGACAACTTGATCCTGAGCGTCGATTACGAGTTCAAGAATTTCTCCAGCTCTATGCTGTATTCTCAGGCGGATATCCTGGATCCCAAGTCGGAACTGATTTCGATGGATCCGGAGTGGAAGAACATACACCAGTTCAGATTCGGCCTCGAGTACACGGTCGATGTCGGCTGGGGGCAGGTACCGGTTCGTGCGGGCTTCCGCACCGCGCCGCAGCCGTACAGTCAGTTGACCGAGGCCAGGAGCCTCATCAACGACGTCGAGGGTCTTGTAACCCATGCGAGCCTGGGCGACCAGGTGATAGGCGAAGTGTACACGCTGGGTGCCGGCGTGAACTGGCGCAAGGTGCGGTTTGACTTGACGTGGGAGCTGACCTCCTCCACCTGGTTCATCGACGGGATTTACACCGACACGTTCACGCAGCCGGAGTACATCTACGAGCAGAAGGTCCTTAACCAGCGGCTCCTGTTCGGTTTCACGGGCTTCTTCTAGAAATCGAGGAGGTTCATGCTCCACGTGCGCGGTCTTGGCCGATTGAGGGGGGCGGGCCGAAGCCCAGACCAGGGTGGCGCAGGCTGTTCATTCTGCCGATGCTATAGACCAAAGCGCGCGCCGGTTCCGGACCGCTTTTCACGGAGTTGACATTCATGCCCAGGACACAGCACCGCATCCGCAAACACGACATGAAGGAAGATTCCTTCGTTACGTTTGCGTTTCGATCTCAGGAGTACATTCAGACCCACCAGAAGACGCTGGGCATCGGGCTCGCCGTCATCGTTGCCGCGGTCGTCGGTGTTTGGCTGATCAGTTCGGCCGGAGAACGTGCGGAGACCAGCGCCGAACAGGTGCTCTCCGAGGCCTTCGTACGCGTGCAGCAAAACGACATGGCGGGTGCCGGTGCCGTGTATCACCGGGTGATCGATGACTACGGCAGCACCACGCCCGCGCGCGAGGCCCGTTTTTATCTGGCCAATCTCTATTTTGTTCAGCAGCAGTGGGATGATGCCATCGCGGCATACACCGATTACCTGGACCGGCACGCCGACTTCGATGCAGGTCGCCAGGCGGCCGGCTGGGCGGCGATCGGAGACGCGCGCCAGGCGATGGATCAGCACACCGAGGCGCTCGACAGCTACGAAGAGGCCCTGGCCGTACAGCACGCCGATTTTCTGCAGGCGGACATACTGATGTCTGCCGCGCGCAGTGCCATGGCTCTGCAGG
>JAUVRN010000134.1 GCA_030597645.1 Candidatus Zixiibacteriota bacterium | reverse complement strand
TTGACATAAATATCATAAAAACCAAGCGTATAATTGTCCGGTGGATTACAGTCAACGTAGACGAGGAAATAACCGCCGCCCTGATCCTGCACAACGAGGCCACCGGCGCCCGTTTGCACGCTGTCTGCCAGTACGATTTCCGTGGCGTTATCGGGCTCACGTACCGACAGGCGGATCCAGAAACCCGTGATCCCGGGGGCATTATCATCGTGAAACGCCACCTGGACCCGTGTCGTGTTCGCACCGATCCGGTTGACTGCGAGGGGCGCCGCCGTGGCAGCACCTGACACGATAGTGGGTGTCACGTTGGCGATGAACTCATACACCTTCAGCTCGTTGAGGTTGGCCGAGTACGCATCCTGATCTGAACCGGCCACATCAAACACCTGACTCTGCAGGTCATAGAAACCGACGATCTGTGCGTCGTCGGGGTTCCAGTCGAACTGGGCGGTGTACGTACTGTCCCCGTTGTCAATAATGGTCATGCCACCCTGACCGTGGGTGAGCGAGTCGGCCACGACAACTTCAGTGGCGTTATCCGGCTCCCGGACCGAGAAGGTGACCCACAGAGATTCGACTGGAGGACCATCCACGTCAGACCAGTCTACGGACAACTGCGTGGTGGCTGCGCCAATCCGGTTGACGCTATCGGGAGAGACCGCTGTGGACGCCCCGACGATGATCGGGACGGACTGCGTGTACAGGGTCAGTTCGTCCAGGTTACTGGCATAATCATCACTGGCGACGTCCTGCCCATCCGACACTTCGAAGAACAGATCATACGGGCCTACTGTCTGCCCATCGGGTGGATTCCAGTAGATCCTGGCCTCGTAGTTGGCCCCTCCCAGAGAGACGATGCTGACACCATTCTGACCGCTGGCGGCACCAGCGACCATCTCGACTATGGTCGAGTTGTCCGGCTCGCGAATGCGGAACGTGACCGTAAACGCATTGGCGCCGGGTATGTCTGCGTCCGAGAAACCGCATACCAGCTGAACCGAATCCGCCCCGATCCGGTTGACCGTGGCAGGCGTGACCTGTGTGGCTCCCGGAGTGAGTGTCGGAGCATTGTTGGCGAGGACTTCCTCAATGTACAGTTCATCCGTGTTGCTGGTATAGCCGTCCTCCGCGACCGATGTGCCGTCGAACACTCGACAGCGCAGATCGTAGTCACCAATGGCCTGCGCATCACCGGGATCCCAGTCGACGGAGGCCGTGTAGGTGCCATCACCGTGGTTGGTAACAGTCAGACCTCCGCTGCCATGTGTGAGTGAATCGACGAGCAGGACCTCGGTGCTATTGTCCGGCTCTCGCACCGAGAATGTCACCCAGAAGGAGTCGGCGGGCTGAGAGTCGGCATCGGACCACGTCGCGCTCAATCCCACGGTCTGGGTACCCACCCGGTTTACCGTATCAGGCACGACCGCGGTCACACCCGGTGCAATGGTAGGTACCGATTGTGAGTTGACGGTCAGTTCGTCGAGATTGTCCACATAATCGTCCGTGGCGGCACCTGTACCATCTGACGCTTCAAAGAACAGGTCATGCGATCCCAGCGCCGCACCGTTGACAGGATCCCAGTCCACCGTGGCCTGGTAAGTACCGCCGCCCAGATCGCTGATCGAAACCCCGTTCTGACCGTTGCTGCTGGATACGGCGATATCCACGATCGTGGCGTTGTCCGGCTCCCGCACCCTGAAAGTCACGCTAAATGCGCCCACTCCGGGATCGTCTGCATCGGAGAACTGTGCCGACAATTGCGTGGTACCCGCGCCGATGCGATTCACGGTCGACGGCGCAGCGGTCGTCGTACCGGCCGTGAGTGTTGGGATGGCTGCTGAGATAATGGTCAACTCGTCGGTGTTGCCGGCGAATGCGTCCTCCGTCGCCGTAAGGCCGTCGAACACGCGACACCGCAGATCATAATCCCCTACGACCTGTGCGGCACCCGGATCCCAGTCCACGGTGGCCGTGTACGTACCATCGCCGTTGTCGATTACGATCAATCCGCCGTTTCCTGTGGTGAGCGAATCGGTGACCACAACCTCGGTGGCATTGTCCGGCTCGCGCACGGACAATGTAACCCAGAATGAATCGATGGGCTGGGAATCCGCATCCGACCAGGTCGCACTCAATTGCGTCGTCCCGGTGCCGATGCGATTGACCGTGTCCGGCGAAGCGGCCGTGACGCCTGGCGTGATGCTCGGAGCCGACAGGGAGAACACGGACAACTCGTCCGGATTGTTCACATAGCCATCGGTGGCCGCATCCTGACCATCGGACACTTCAAACGACAGATCATATGCACCGAGGGTGGCTCCCGCCGGTGGATCCCAATCGACCGTGGCCTGGTAGTTGTCTCCGCCCAGGCTGGTGATGGTCACACCGTTCTGGCCGTTGCTGCTGCCGACCACGACATCCACGACCGTGCTGTTGTCTGGCTCTCGTATCCTGAACGTGACCGTGAATGTACCGACGCCCGGCTGATCGGCGTCGGCGAACTGACTGGAGAATTGTGTGGTGCCGGTGCCGATTCGATTCACCGTGCCGGGCGTTGCGGTCACCGCCCCCGCGGCAATCGTCGGCACGTTGTTGGGAGCAGCTTCGATGACGGTGAGCTCATCGGAATTGGCGGTAAACACATCCTCGTCGACGGCGGTGCCATCGAAGACCCTGCAGCGAAGGTCGTACAGCCCGAGTGCCTGCGTCCCGATCGGATCCCAATCGACCGTCGCCGTATACGTACCGTTGCCGTTGTCGATCACCGTCAGCCCGCCGTTGCCGGTGGTCAGGGAGTCGATGATCAGCACTTCGGTTGTGTTGTCCGGCTCGCGCACGGATATAGTGACCCAGAACGAGTCGACCGGCTGTTCATCGGGATCGGACCATGTAGAGGTCAACCGGGTCGAGTCCGTGCCGAAACGGTTGACCGAGTCCGGCGACGCCGCCGTCACCCCGGCCGCGAAACTCGGGGCGGCCAGCGAGAATATCGTAAGTTC
This sequence comes from Candidatus Zixiibacteriota bacterium, assembly GCA_030597645.1. Classification (GTDB taxonomy): domain Bacteria; phylum Zixibacteria; class MSB-5A5; order JAUVRN01; family JAUVRN01; genus JAUVRN01. The sequence continues at coordinate 3,129 of JAUVRN010000134.1, read as the reverse complement.
GTCCGTGTTGCTTGTGTATCCGTCCTCTGCGGCGGCCGTACCGTCAAATACGCGGCAGAGAAGATCGTAGCTGCCCAGGGCATGGCTGTTGGCCGGATCCCAGTCGACAGTGGCCGTGTAGGTACCATCGCCGTGGTCCGTGACGATCAGACCGCCGTTGCCTGTGGTCAGAGAATCGACGACGGTCACCTCGGTCGCATTGTCCGGTTCGCGTACCGATATGATCACCCAGAACGAGTCGTTGGGCTGGCTGTCGGCATCGGACCATGTGGCCGAGATCTGAGTCGTGCCGGCCCCGATACGGTTGACGCTCCCCGGAGTAACCGCGGTGACTCCCGGAGTGATGCTGGGCGCGGACTGCGAAGTCACCGTCAGCTCGTCGAGGTTGCTGGTATAACCGTCGGTGGCAACGCCGGTGGGATCAGTGACGCGGAAGAAAATATCATAGGTACCGAGGGCGGCATCAACCGGTGGATCCCAGTCGACCGTCGCCGTGTACGTGCCGTCGCCGTTGTCCGTCACCAGCAGGCCACCGTTGCCGGTAGTCACGGAATCGCTCACGGTCACTTCGGTCGAATTGTCCGGCTCGCGCACGCTAAACGTCACCCAGAACGAATCGACGGGCTGTTCGTCGGGATCCGACCAGGTGGCGCTCAATTGAGTCGTGTTGGCCCCGATGCGATTGACTGATGCCGGACTCACTGATGCCACGCCGGGCGTCAGACTGGGTGCCGCCTGAGAATAGACCGAGAGTTCGGCGGTATTATTGGCGTAATCGTCCGTGGTCGCATCCTGGCCGTCGGACACCTCGAAGTACAGATCGTAATCACCGCGCGCGGCCGCGGCCGGTGGATCCCAATCGACGGTCGCAGTGTAATCGCCGCTCCCCTGGTCGGTGATGGTGACGCCGTTTTGCCCGTTGCCGCTGCTCACCGCGACATCCACCACAGTCAAGTTGTCGGGTTCGCGCACTCTGAATGTGACCGTAAAGGCGCCGATGCCCGGCTGATCCGAATCCGAGAAGGCTGCAGATAGTTGCGTCGTGATGGCACCGATGCGATTGAGAGATGCGGGCGATGCAGTGGTAGCTCCGGGCGTGACTGCGGGAACACTATTGGCGACTGGCTGCCGGACGTCGAGAACGACGTCATCCCAGTTTATTTGGATGGTCGCGTTGCCATCATTCCCGGTGTTTACGTCGGCGTAAAGGCGCAACTGGTACGTGCCATCCACGTCGAAAAAACTGCTCACATCCAGCGCGGTCACGGTGCCCTCGAGCGGTGTGTCGGCCGTTCCGGGGAATGTAGAGTCGACCCAGATCGTCGCCGTTGCACCTCCCGGCTTTTCGATCTCCACACTCAGGTACGCATAGGCGCCACCCCTGGCGTCGAGCCAGGCTGTTTTCTGCCACCAAAGGGATAAGAACACGGTGTCTGTCTGGTTGATAGACGTACCGAGGTCTTGATAATCGTACCAGATGATTGCCAGCTTCCTTCCAAGATCCGTAAGATCCTGAATACTCGGTGACGCTTGCCCAAAATAAGTCGCGTCCGTTCCCACGGAAGCAACACCTTCACCTGGGAGATCTACGTGCGTCCAGCCCGTGAGCCCGTTGCCGAAGTCACCATTCTGCACCACGTTGGCAGCGAAGGCCGGCCCGGCCACCACACACATCAGCCCCCACAGGACCGGGACCAGCCTCCACCTTGCCATTGCCCTCTCTATCCGTAGCCGTCCCCTGAAGGGAAAGGCCCCTACAAAGCTCTTGCTGTACGTCATGGCCCGTCCACCGTTCCGGGATCGCTGTCGGTGAAGTGGACACCGTGGCAGGTAGTGCAGTAGACTTCATCGCCTCCGCCCAGCACGAAGTCATTTGTAACGTTACCGTCCGATGGTTGCGGATTGCCGTCCGTGTCCAGGGGTGGATTGTGAAAGGTGGTATCCGTCGGTCCCGAGGGCAGCACGACGCCCACCGGATGGCTGTACACCTTCCCCGGCACGTAGGTCCGCACATCGTTCACGTTTCGATCGGAGTGGCAGTCAAGGCAGAGCGCGTCGTTGTTGTTTGGCACTCTCAGAAAATGTGGATTGGTATTGTCGTGCGGATCGTGGCAGGTCGTGCAGGTGACACGTCCGTTGCGAATGTGATCGGCCAGCGCCGGCGTCGTCGGCCCATGCGTCTGGTATTCCGTACTCGCGGTGTCGACGTCCCACCCATGGGAGATGCCCGCCGTACCAGGATCGGCTTTCATGGCATCCGCGAACGGCTTCGTCATCCCCGGCCAGCCGCCCCATGTGTGACAGGATATGCACAGGGTCGAAATCAGGCTGTCCGACGGTGCCGTGATGATATCGCCGAGTGCGTGGTGTGGGATGTGACAGTTGTCACAGTTGATGTTGCTCAACGTGTCGTGCGGCGAGTCCACGGCCCAGGACGGCGACCACGACACGGCGACCAGGAACAGGCACGCGGCTGCACGCAAAGCGGTGCGACGAGTCATTTGACCATCACCGCCTTCCGGGTCAGCACACCTTCGCGGTGAATCAGGCGCACCAGGTACACTCCCGAGGCCACACTCGCCCCGCGCTCGTCACGTCCGTCCCATACCACGCTCCGGGCACCCGGGTCCATCACGCCGTCCTGCAACGTCCGCACGCGCTGGCCGAGCGTGTTGAATACTTCCAGCCGCACCTGCCTGTCGCCCACATCCGGCACCTGGAACGCGATCACCGTGGAGGCGTTGAACGGATTGGGATAGTTGGGCAGCAACTCGAATCGTTCCGGCAAGCCGACCATGCTGAAATTCACCCAGGCGGACCAGCCGGAGTTGAAATCACCGGACACGGCCCTGACACGCCAGCGGTAGTGACCGCCCGGCGTCCAGGACACATCGGGTGACCATCGAAGCGTGTCGACGTCCGCTCCAACCACGAGATCGACGCTGGCCAGCACCAGACCGTCCTGCTCGCCCACCTCGACCTCAACATGGTCGGGTGTCACGGTGATGAACTGCGGCATGACCACGAATTCGACTTGTTCCGGAGCCGATTGTGATCCTCCGGCCGGTGAGACGGCCAGCGGCACCGGCAGCACCAGGTTGTCGAGCGCCGCAACATTGAACACGGAGA
>JAUVRN010000054.1 GCA_030597645.1 Candidatus Zixiibacteriota bacterium | reverse complement strand
GCCCCAGGGCTCGGGCAGCACGGCGGTACACCCGTCGGCGGCAAGGTTGTTGCCGATGTAGAAGTTCACGCCGCCCTGGCTGGCGGGACCGACCAGTCTGCCCACCGCCGAGCTGTTGATGCCGCTGACCACGGCGAGCGGGAGAATGGCCAACAGTACAGCAGCGGCCAGCCTGCGCCGGCCCGCGGGCGGCACGGTGCGCCAGGCCCACCACGCGAACAGCGGAGCCGCAATCAGGATGGTGGGGCGCGTGACGGCCGCCAGGCCGAACGCCCAGCCGGATGCCGGCAGTCGCGTTTTCCTGTCGTCCGAAGTCAAAAGCAGGTAGATCGACAGCACGGTCAGGAACGTAAACGTCGCGTCAGCCAGCAACTCCCCTTCGAAAAAGATCAGCAGGCCGGAGCCGACCCACAGAGGTGCGGCCACGAGGGCACCGCGACGTCCGTGCACGTGATGGGCCAGGCCGATGGTCAAACCGCCCGTAGCCAGTCCGAACGCGTGTCCCATGAGCTTGCCGAGAGCGATGTGGGTACCGAACGCACTGTAGAGCGTGCCCAGCAGGTAGGGGTACAGGGGCGCGCGGAAGTAGGGGCGTCCGTCCCACCACACGCCGCCGGCCAGCGCCGCGGCCAGGCGGTGGTGGTACAGCGCATCCATGAGGGGATGGTCAAAGAAGGGGAGTTCCTGCGACCAGAAAAAGTAGATCACACGCAGCACGGCTCCCGCCGCCAGGGCCCACAGGATTATCCGATCGCGTTCACGCACGGCCGCTAATCAACAGCACTACCCGCGCAGGGACAAGGGCCACCCCGGACCCTGCACCCGGCTGCAGGCTCGCACCTACTTGCACCGGCGCCTGTTCGACGCCTGAACAAATGCACCCGCCGGTCTCACCGCACCGGAATCGCGTGGAACTTCCAACTTGCTTGCGGCCATCGCCTTCGTGTGGCGTCGCATCAGGAATGCATCGTCCGGCGCGGCCTTTCGGGCCCGGGCACTGCCTTTGCTCAATAGCTGTGCACGGATTACGCAGAGGAAGGAGATCTGATGCGGCAATGGAGTCTCGTTTTACTGGTGCTGTTGCTGGCTACCGCAGTGCATGCGCTTGAGGGTCCGGTCATTATCGACCAGGGCCGTCCGCGCGTGGCTGCCCGGGTGAACACGTTCGCGCCGGCCGCCGACCCCAATGACGCGGTACTCGCGTACGATTCGGGCCCGGTGTATTTCTTTCCCGACGCGACGACGATCGGCACGCTCTGGGGCGTGCGGTTCAGTCCGGTCCAGGCATGCAGTCTGATGAGCATGGATGTCTTCGCCTATCAGGGATCCGGACAGGTCCGATTCCGTTTCTACCGCGACGACAACGGACAGCCCGGAGCCGAATTCGATACGCCGCAAATCCGAACACTGATCGGTGATCTCCACCTCGAAACCGTCGTCCTCGATCCCCTGGACGTGGGGGCCTCCGACTTTTACGTGATGATGGAGATCATCTCGGGGCCGCCGCCGTATCCCGTGACCGACGCCGATGGCGGATCCGGTCGTTCCTGGTTCCGCTTCCCGGGTCAGGACTGGGAGCACGTGGTGGACTTTGATATCTCGCTGCGCGCCGGCGTTCGCTACTACGGTGCGGACCTGACGGGACCGGAGATCATCCACATCCCGGTCACGCGCGGTTTTTCCGACGAGTTTTCGACCTCCATCCGGTGCCGTTTCACTGATCTCTCCGGAATCAGCTACGCGCGCGTGTTCTATCGCGCCCAGGGCGCGGCCGCCTGGGATTCGTCCAACTTTATCTACCAGTTCGACAGCGAGTGGCAGGCCGAGGTCCCGTTCACCACGGCGGGCACGACCATCGAGTACTTCATCCGTGCCTATGACGCGTCCACAACCCATAACCCATCGACATTTCCGCAGGGCGCACCGGATGTGGTGTTCACGTACTACATGCATCCCGGCCGCGAACTCGTGTACGACGATGGCTCTCCGGAGATGTTCTTTTATATCGACACGGTGTGGGCGAACAATTTGTTCGCCGTGCGAATGACGCCGCCGACCTATCCGGTCAAGGTCAACCTCCTGAGGGCGTTCGTATCCGATACGTCGCCGTTCGACTTCGAGATACATGCCGCTGCGGGCGGTCAGTTCGCGGGGCTATTGGCTGGTCCGTTCCAGGTCAGCGCGCCCGAGGCGTTCCGCTGGGCGGACTTCGTGATCCCGGATGCCCAGCAGCCGCTGATTGCCAGCGGAGACTTCTTCGTGGTCTTCAAGTGGAAGCCCGACAGCCCGACGCTGCCCGCCGTCGGCGCCGATTCGCTGGTGGGCGCGTCCGGCCGATCCTATTCGGATGACGACATCGGCGGATGGTTCAACTACACCATGTTCGACTGGCAGATCCGTTCGGCGATCGCTACCCCCACGGCCGTCATCGAAATCGGCGGCCCCAACGTGCCGCGCACCTTCGAACTGGGTCAGAATTTTCCGAATCCGTTCAATCCCCGGACGCGCGTCGAATTCGCTCTGTCACAGCCGTCACACGTGAGACTGTCGGTGTACAACCTGCTCGGTCAGCACGTGGTGACGCTCGTGGATGAGTATATGCCGGCCGGCCGATATCAGGCTGACTTCGAAGGCCGCAACCAGTGGGGTGACGAGGTGCCGTCGGGCGTTTACTTCTATCGGCTCGATACCGACGAGTTCAGCCAGACGCGCAAGATGATGCTATTGCGCTGACGAATTGACTGTTCGTGGTACGGGTGCGAAGTCCGTGCGGGGGCTTCCAACCCAACGGGGTCGCCATCAGGCGGCCCCTTTCTTGTAGATCCCGGTGTGGCGGGTTAGAAGCCGATCCAATCAGGGTGCGGTCTACGGCGCATACGCGCCGCGCGCGCCGCGCATGGCCCGGTAGAGATCCAGGTGAACACGGGTCCGCGGGGAACCGCGATCGTGAGCCGTACGGTTGCGATAGGCGGGCCACGGGGGAAGACGGGGAACCGATTCGCCGGGCCGGAACAGGCGTATCAGCAGGCCCCAGGGCACTTCCCGGGCGCCATGCAGGTAACGGCGCTCTACACCCCAGTCGGACGGTCGGGTGCCGCTGCCGTCGGTGTACACCGGTCCCGACTGTCCCAGGCTCAGTGCGAAGATCGCGTTGGCATACGCCGTTTCGATGGCCGCCGGATCGTAGCGCCGGCCCGATTCAAAGATGGATATCTGCGGCGCGAGCTGTTCGAGGGCTGCACGAGCCCGGTCGTATCGCTCGGGATCGGCCTGCCGGATGAACTCCGGATACCAGGAACGGCGCAGCAGCTCCGTGTCGATCCAGAGGACGTCGGGCCGCACACCCTTGACGAAGCGCAGGTACAGCCACGGCGCATAGTGATCCCACTCGCGCGTCAGTATGACGCTGCCCGGCTCCACGGTCTCCAGGGCATCCATGACCCAGTCGGTGGGTACACGGAAGTCGCGGGCATTGATGGCGGCGTAGTTGCCGCTCCAGTGGGCACCCAGCGAGACGAGAACCGCCACGAGGACACCCGCCATCCAGACGCGTCCGCGCGCAGCGAGCCAGAGTGTGCCTTCAGCCGCCCACACGATGAGGACAATAAAGGCCAGCAGGTAAAACGCCTCGATGTCGGGATTGGGAAAATTGAGTCCGAACAACACACACAGCAGCACGGAGGCGACCATCGTCATCGCGGCACCCCGGCGCCGGTGCCAGAGCACCGACAGACCGATCAGCGCCAGGGGCGTGACGATCCATGGCAGATTGTCCCAGATCCGCGCACCCAGAAAACGGAGCGACTGGATCAGCGAGTCCAGGCTGTCGGTGCCCACCCAACCCGAGTACTGCCAGCCGGTGATGTGACGCCAGAAGGCGTCGAGGCGGGAGGTGCCTCCCCAGTCCAACAGCGGCAACCGGGCCGATCGTATCGGGAGGTACAGGTACAGCGACATCCCGAGCAGCCCGAGCCCGATCATCCGCAGCCAGGCGGAGGGCAGGCGCCGGTGCGGCCAGATGACGCCGATGAGAAACGGCGTCAGGAATATTGCGCTCTGATGATTGGCGAACGAGAGTCCCGCGAGATAGGCGAGTATCCAGGGTCGATGGCGCAACCCCGGCCTGAGCCAGAGCCACAGGAACACGACGAAGAGCAGGATCTGAAAGGCGTAGACTTCGTTGATGACGGCCTGTTTCCAGACAGACGGTGCCAGGGCGAACACCAGAGCAGCCGCGCCGAGCACCAGGACCGGCGCCCGCTTGCCGCCCAGGGGCAGCGACACAAACAGCACGATCGCGCCGGCCACACTCAGTGCCGAGAGCAACGTCAGGGGCAGGAACGTGCCCGGCACGATCGCCGAAAACACTCGGGACGCGACGACATACAGCGGGCTCCCCGTCGGATGGGGAATACCCAGTGTGTGCGACACCACCGCCAGCTCGCCCGAGTCGATCCACCCGGGTTCGGGGTGTGCCGTGTACACGTAGAGCGTCAGCGCGCCCAGAGGAACAAGAAGCAGGGCCCAGCGAAACGGACGCGCTGGAGTCCGTCGGGCAGGCGTTGGAATCTCCCTCTAGAAAGGCAGGTCGTCGTCCTGGTCGCTGACCAGAGGTTCGGTGACCGGCTCGGGTGTGGCATCGGCCTCCGCCGGTGCTGTCTGCGATGCGCCACTGCCGCCTTCACCGCGACCGCCGAGAAACTGCACGCGACTGGCGACGATTTCCGTGATCCACTTCTTGTTGCCGTCGCGATCTTCGTACGAACGGGTCTGGATGCGTCCTTCGACATAGGCCGAGCGGCCCTTGCGGAGGTATTCCTTGACCGTCTCACCCTGTCGGCCCCAGACGACGATGTTGTGCCAGTCGGTGCGCTCCTGGAAGTTGCCCTCCTTGTCCTTGTAGCGCTCCGTGGTGGCCATGGGGAAGTTGGCCACGGCCTGACCCGACGTCGTGTAGCGAAGTTCGGGGTCTTTGCCCAGGTTGCCGATGAGAATCGCCTTGTTGACACTTGCCATATACGGATCTCCTTCGCGCGCAATATGACCGGGTCTGAGGGCACTGTCAATTCCTCTTGCATGCCTCCGCGCACAATGTGATGTTCGGGGATCAATCAAGGCCATGACCACACGCACGTATCCCCCGGAACTACGCATCGATGCGGCATCGATCGTGCCGCAGATCACTGATTTCATCACACGACAGGTGGAGGACTCCGGCATACCGAATGTCGTGATGGGACTGTCTGGCGGGGTCGATTCGGCCGTGGTCGCGGCCCTCTGCGTACGTGCGCTCGGCACGGAGCGCGTGCACCCGTTCGTACTCCCATACTCATCGTCGTCCGAGGAGAGCGGTCTCGACGCCGAGGCCGTGGCGATAGCCCTCAACCTGCGCGTGCAGAGTGTGGACATCTCGCCTCTGGCAGATCCATACTTTCTCGAACGGTCTACCGATCCGGTCCGCAAGGGAAACGTGCTGGCCCGGTTGCGCATGACCGTGCTGTTCGATCAGGCCAGAGCCCATGATGCGCTGGTGGCGGGAACGGGCAACAAGACCGAGATGTATCTCGGCTACTGCACCTGGTACGGAGACTCGGCGTGCTCCTTCGCACCGATCGCCGATCTGTACAAGTCGCAGGTCTGGCAGCTTGCGGAGTATCTCGACTTGCCGCAGCGTGTGATCGACAAGGTTCCCACGGCCGATCTCTGGCCCGGCCAGACCGACGAAGGCGAATTGGGCATAGAGTACGCCGACGCCGATCGCATCCTGCATGCGATTCTGGAACGCCACGTGGCCCCCGACCGGCTGACGGACGAAGGATTCGACGATACCCGCGTGGAGCGCGTCGTGGACACGATGCAGCGGACCGAATTCAAACGGCAGTTGCCTTCCGTGGCATACGTTCAACGCGGCATCACGAGCAGCCAGGCCACGTGAGCGGCACACTCTTCCTTGTCGCAACGCCCATTGGCAATCTGGGCGACATCACGCACCGCGCCGTGGAGACCCTCAAGTCCGTCGACTTCATTGCCTGTGAAGACACGCGTGTGACGGGAAAGCTCCTGGCTCACCTGGGGTTCAAGAAGCCACTGATTCGCTGCGACGATTACACAGAAAAGCGCGTAGCCGCCCGTATCTGCAAGCGTATTGCCGACGGCGAGAGCGGCGCGCTGGTCAGTGACGCGGGCACGCCCAACGTCTCTGACCCGGGCTACGCGATCGTGCGTGAGGCTATGGCGGGTGGCCTGCCCGTTGTGCCCATCCCCGGCGCATCCGCCGTCACGGCCGCGCTCTCCGCATCGGGACTGCCGACGCACGCCTTTCGTTTCGAAGGCTATCTGCCGCTGCGCAAGGGGCCGCGCCTCAAGCGACTGGACGCCATCTCCGAAGATGACGCGACGCAGATCTTTTTTGTGCCGCCACACAAACTGAACATATGGCTGGCAGACGTCCTCGAGGTGTTCGGTAACCGCTCCGCCTGCCTGGCGCGGGAGATCACCAGGAAGTTCGAGGAGTTTCAGCGCGGCCGGCTCTCCGAGATTCAGACGGAATACAAAGACAAGAAGCCGCGCGGCGAAATCGTGCTGCTGGTGGCAGGGAAGGGTCGTTGAAGCTCAACGCGATCGACCGGTGGGTGGTCGGGTATTCACTGTTTTCCAGTGCCGTCGCGCTGATCTTTGGGGGTGATCAGTCGGCGTTTCTCTGGAGTCACGTGCTGCACGTGGCGGCCATTCTCGTCGTTTGGATCGTCGGGAGAACCGTGCCATCCCGGGGTGACTGGGAACCTTTCGTCCGGTACGGTTATCCCATTCCACTGTTCGTGTTTTTCTACCTCGAAACCAGACACTACATCTGGCTCTTTTTTTCCGACTGGTTCGATCCTGCCCTGATCGCCCTGGAAGAATCGATCCTCGGATTCAACGTGATTGCGGAAATAGCCAGGATCGACAGCCCTTTGCTGCTCGATTTCTGGATGTTTGGCTACTTCTTCTACTACCTGATGCCGCCTCTGGCTGTGGGCGTGATGGTCTGGAAGAACGAGCCGGAGCTCTTTCGGCGCCTGATGACCGGCATCAGCGCCGGGTTCCTGGTGAGCTACACGATGTTCTACTTCTTCCCGCTGGAGGGGCCGCGCTACGCGATGGTGGACGTGCTGCCCCCACTGCACGGCATCGTGCTCTACCCGCTGGTCATGCTGGTACAGCACAACGGGTCGATCCGCGGGGGGTGTATGCCGTCGAGTCACACCGCTGTGGCCTGGATATTCACGTATTATCTCTACAAGGCGCACCGCCCCACCGGTTGGGCCATGATCGTCATTTCGTTCATTCTCAGCGTGGGCTGTCTCTGGGGGCGGTTCCATTACCTCACGGACGTGCTGGTCGGCCTTGGTATATTCGTGGTCGCCGTCTGGATAATCGAGCGGTATAATCGACCGGACACCATGACGAATTCCGTCACCCGGCAGGCGATACAGGAGCCCGTCTAGGCATGCATCCGGTCCTCTTTGAACTGGGCCCATTTCAGCTTCGGACCTTCGGGCTGATGTTTGCCATGGGGTTTGCGGTGGCCATCTGGGCCATCCTGCGCCGGTCCAAGCGCTGGGGATTCCCGCCCGATCCGATTCTGACGCTCTGTTTTCTTCTGATCTTCGGCGGCATCATCGGCTCGCGCATCGCCTACGTCCTCATGCACGTCCCGGAGTTTGCCGGCCGCTGGATGGACGCCATCAACCCGTTTGCCGGCGAACAATTCGGTCTGGCGGGGCTCAACCTCTATGGCGGTGTATTGCTGAGCATTGGGCTGGCGCTGTGGTACGCGAGGCGGCGGAACCTCCCGATTCTCGGCACGATCGACCTGATGGTCCCCGGCGTCGCCATCGCCATGTTCGTGGCCCGGTGGGGGTGTTTCTTCAACGGCTGCTGTTTCGGGATCCCCACGGACCTGCCGTGGGGCATTTCGTTCCCACCGGATACGCTGCCGTATTATGTGTTCGGCGCTGAACACCTGCACCCGGCACAGATCTACTCATCGCTGTACGGGTTGTTTCTCTACTTTCTCGTGATCTTCGTGGACAATCGCAAGAAGTGGTTCGGTCAGACCTTTGCCATATTTCTGATGGTGGAAGCCACGCTGCGCACCGCGATCGAGCCGCTGCGGTACTACGAACGCGCCATGCACTTCATGGCGTTCGGATACGATTTCACCTACAACGAACTCGTGTCGGTTCTCCTGTTCACCGCCGGTGTTTTCCTCCTGATCTTTCTGCCCCGCCACGGCGAGCCCGCCGAATTCCAAAGGTCCACTTTCGGCAAGAGCTGACGACCCTCTGTATGTGACACCCGGTCCAAGGAAGATGATTGGGCCAGCGGACTGCTCAGCGTACAATCCAACCAGAAAGCGAAGTGACTCAACCCCGGATTCACGGCTTCCGATATATTGACTATGGTAATGGACTATAGTATATTGAGAATCGGAGGCAGAAATGGAAACCATGGCCATATCCAAGTTCAAGGCGACCTGTCTGGCGGTTCTGGAGCGGGTCCGGCGGACAGGTGAGCCCGTGCTCATCACCCGGTTCGGCAAGCCTGTGGCCAAAGTCGTCCCCCCCGCGGCGGCCAACTCCCGGAAGTCCATTCTCGGTTGTATGGAGGGCACCGGGCGGATTGTGGGGGACATCATATCGCCCGTGATCGATCTGAATGACATTGAGGCTCTGAAAGATTGAATCTCCTCCTGGACACGCACATCTGGCTTTGCACAGGTCTCGAGTCAAAGCGGATCACACCAAGCGTCGCTCGCGCCCTGGACTCGGATCGAAACGAGCTCTGGCTCTCTCCGGTGAGTATCTGGGAGCTCTCCAATCTTACCGCCAAAGGGAGAGTGAGTCTGGACTCGGCGCTGGTGCCCTGGGTGCGCGAGAGTTTGGTGGCGATGCGTTTGCAGGAAGCTCCACTCACACACGACATCGCGCTGGCCGCCAGTTCACTGGATCAAATGCTGACCGATTCGGCCGATCGTCTCATTGCGGCCACGGCCAGGGTATT
>JAUVRN010000460.1 GCA_030597645.1 Candidatus Zixiibacteriota bacterium | reverse complement strand
GACCATGCTTGAACGTCTCTGGCGTGACACGTTCGAGGCGTTGGTGATCACCCACGGGGAAGAGGGTGCCCATGGGCGTTCGCGGCAGGATGTGGAAATCCGTTGCGGGATCTACGCGGTAGGCATCGTGGATACTACCGGCGCGGGCGACGTGTACCACGCCGGCTATCTTTACGGTGTGCTCAACGGCTGGTTCCTGGAACGCCGTATGCGATTTGCGGCGGCGGCCGCTGCGCTGGCCATCACGGCGCTCGGGGCACGCGGGTTTCTGCCGCCCCTGGACGAGGTAGAATCGCTGGTGCGTACCGCGATCCCCGTCGGCGGACGATAGCATGCTCGACCTGGTGGTGCGCCTGGACACGGCGCTTTTCGTGTTTTTCAACCAGATCCTGGCCAACCCGTTCTTTGATGTGTTGATGCCGCTGGTCACCAACGGTGAGAACTGGGTCATCGCCATCTCCCTGGCCGTCGTCCTGCTCCTCTACAACCGCAGATTGAAGGGGCTGGTAATCCTTCTCGGCATCGTGGTCGTCTTTGCGCTCTGCGATCAGTCATCCGCCCACTGGCTCAAGCCGGTGTTCAAGCGTGTTCGGCCGTGCCACGTGGTGGACGGAGTACGGGCTCTGATCGTCTGCTCCGGGGCGTACGCACTTCCCTCTGCGCACGCGACCAATACCTTTGGTTGCGCCGTGTGGTTGAGCTACTGGTTTCCTCCGCTGCGCTGGGTATTCTTCGGGCTTTCCGCCGTGGTGTCCCTGTCTCGCGTGTACGTGGGCGTGCACTATCCTCTCGACGTACTGGGAGGCTGGATACTCGGTGGGATCATCGGTCTGGTGGCCGTAGCCGTCGCGGAATGGGTGCGCAGGCACCGGCGCGCCAACGCGCGTCCAGAGGCAGAACGCCAGGCGAAACATGAGAGTTGAACTGATCGAAGGCGACATCACCCGTTGCCAGGTGGACGCCATCGTCAACGCCGCCAACAACCATCTTTGGATGGGCGCGGGCGTGGCCGGTGCCATCAAGCGTTCGGGCGGCCAGAAGATCGAGGACGAAGCGATCCGTCTCGGGCCGGTCGATGTCGGCGAAGTGGCGGTGACGAGTGCGGGATCCTTGCCGACCAGGCACGTGATCCACGCCGCGGTGATGGGACAGGACCTGATCCCCTCGGCGGAGTCGATCCGGCTCTGCACGCGCAACACGCTCAGGACTGCCGACGAGTTGAAGCTGCACTCCATTGCCTTTCCCGCGCTGGGTACCGGGGTGGGCGGCTTTTCGCTGGAACGCTGTGCCGAGATCATGAGCGGTGAGATACGGTCCTTTGACGCACTGCATCTCGAACGGGTCGTCTTCGTTCTGTTCGGCAACACGGCGTTCGAAGTGTTTTCGACCGCACTCGGCCACACCCCATGAGGCATACGCGCATCGCCGGGCTCCTGGCGGTCGTCGTCGTGGCGGGTTGCACCCGGTCACCGGCACCGATTCAGATCTTCGTGGCCGCGAGCGTTTCGGATCTGGCCGGTGCATGGCAGGGCGAGGTCCCGTCGTCTCTGGCATTCCAGTATCACGCGGGGGGCTCGATGATGCTGGCCAATCAGATCGTGGCTGGAGCCCGCGCGGATCTGCTGCTGGCAGCAGGACCCTCGGTGTTGGAACGACTGTACGAGCGTGATCTGGTGGCGCTCGTGGACTCGGGTTACCTGCACAATCGGCTGGTGCTCGTGTGTGCGCCCAACGTGTCCGCGCCCGATTCGCTTCCGGGGCTCTTGGAACCGCGCTTCGAGCGGATCGCCGTCGCCGATCCCGACCTCGCGCCGGCGGGATCCTATACACGGCAGGGACTGCGCAGGGCCGGGCTCTGGGAGGCACTGCAGGGCCGGATCATCATCACCGGTAATGTGCGGTCTGCCCTTGCCGCGGTGGCATCGCGCGCCGCGGATGCGGGCTTCGTGTACGAGACCGATGCGCTCATGGAGCCGTCGCTGTCGGGGCTGCGATTCGAGCCGGACTCGCACTTTCCACCCGTCCGCTATCCGTTGGTTATGCTCAAGCCGGCCCGCGACGAGTCGCGGGCGCGCTGGTCATGGCTTCACACACCTGAGGCGCGCACGCACGCGCGACGTTACGGATTCAAATAGTGGCACCGCTGTCGACCTTGATCATTCGATCCGTTCTGGTGGCCGTCATCGCGGTGGCTGTGGCCGCACCGCCCGCGGGGTGGCTCGGGTACATCCTGGCCCGGCGCCGGTTTCGCGGACGGGCACTGCTCGAGACCGTGCTCATGTTGCCTCTGGTGCTGCCGCCGGTGGTAACCGGATTCGTGCTTCTCTATCTGCTCTCACCGGTGTCGCCTTTGGGCGCGGTGTTCTACGACACGCTCGGTGTGCGCATCCCCTTTACATTGACCGCCGCCGTGCTGGCCGCGGCGACGGTGTCATTTCCCCTCTTCCTGCGCGGTGCGCGCACGGGATTCGCTCAGGTGCCGACCGAACTCGAGGAGCTGGCATCGACGCTGGGACACGATCCCCGCGCCGTGTTCCGCCGGGTCACGCTGCCTCTGGCGCGT
>JAUVRN010000296.1 GCA_030597645.1 Candidatus Zixiibacteriota bacterium | reverse complement strand
GAGAACGCGGACAGCAGCGGTCGGATGGGAGGCGCGCGCAAGTAGGGCACGATCAAATGACCGCCTGGTGATGGTGTGGTGCCGTCCTATGATCGTGGCCGGTCGCTGCCCGGTCGCTCGATCGGGGCCGCCTCGTCCTCAGGGCCTCCAAATACTTTACTTGACGATTCGCCGAAATCAGCGTTCTTAGGGGCACCGGGGGCTGACTGATTCCGCCCCTGTCGAAGCACGACAACAAAAGGTGGGGCTGACTATGGACAAAGGACAACGGGCACCATGGCTGCTTCTTGGCGTCGCCGTGATGTTGATTCCCAACATAGCACATACTCAGGTGGCCACCGTCGGTGAGGGCTGCGTGACCAGCAAGTGTCACGCAGGTATGGGCACCGGAGCGTATGTGCATGGACCCGTGGGCGCCCAGATCTGTTCTGTGTGTCATACCGAGACGGATCGGTTTCACAAGAACGGTGAGGTGGACCTGGCGGTAGTAGCCGAGGAGCTGTGTTACCTCTGTCACGAGGCCAAGGCGACGGAGTTTGATCTGCCGGTCAAACACCAGCCCGTGGCCAAGGGTGAGTGCGTCGGCTGCCATGACCCGCATCAATCCGAGTACCGGTATCAGCTACGGGCTGAAGGCCAGGCGCTGTGCTATGAGTGTCACACGAACAAGACGGCTGGGCGCGAATTCGTGCACGGGCCAGCAGCAACCGGCAACTGCCAGTTATGTCACGATCCACACGCTACGGCCTTTCCGCGGCTGCTCACCGCAGGAGGCCGAGACCACTGTCTCGAGTGCCATCAGGAGAAGGTGCGGGACATGAGCAAGCGGCACGTTCATCCTCCCGTGGAGGAGGTCTGTACGGATTGCCACAATCCTCACGCTTCGGACCTGCAATTCAATTTGCACGATTGGCCGCCGCAACTGTGTTACACGTGCCATCCCGGCATCCAGGACAATGTGAACGCGTCGGCCGATCATCCTCCGGCCGAAAAGGGGGAATGCCTCGTTTGCCACGACGTGCACTCGTCGGACCAGCCCGGGATACTCGTCCAGCCGGGCACAGACCTCTGCTTTTCATGTCACGAGCAGCAGGGCGCCGAAGTGCTCACGGACGCCAATCGCCACGGTCCGGTTGAGCAGGGAGATTGCTCTCCGTGTCACAATCCGCACGGGCAGGAGTTTCCGTATCTGCTGAGGCAGTACTTTCCCGAAGAGTTCTACATGCCGTACCACTCCGACAACTTCGCGCTCTGCTTTGAGTGCCACAATCGTGACATCGCACTCGAAGAAAAGACCAAGACCCTGACGGATTTTCGTGACGGCGAGCGAAACCTGCACTTCGTGCATGTCAACAAGGATGTCAAGGGACGTAGCTGCAAGGCGTGCCACGGTGTGCACTCATCCAATCAGGCAAAGCACATCAGGACGGAGGTCCCCTTCGGGAAAAGCTGGAGTTATCCCATCCGCTTCACCAAAACCGAAAACGGCGGCAGTTGCGTGGTCGGCTGCCACAAGCCACAGGAGTACAAACGATAGCTCCCATGTCTATGATCCGTCGTCTCATACCGATGTTGCTGCTCTGCTGGGCGGTATCCCTGTCGGCCGAGTTTCGCCGTGCGCCTACCGGCACCAGGATCGAGCCCGTGTCGCTGCCGGGATCCTCCGGCCAGGTGGAGCTGCCCGCCGCCGGGCACTGGCAATTCATCGTCACGGTGGCGCCAGACGCTCGCAAGTCGACGGCATTGCTCAGGGACCTGAACTGGCTCACGGAGACGCTGTCCGGAGCGGAGTGGACGGCCGTCGTGGTGCTGGCTGAAAGCTCGCCCGGCGACCCGGCGACGCTGGGGATACCCGAGGGTGCGACCATCGCCTACGATGCGAAGCGTGCCTGGTACGAACGACTGGGCCTGTTCGTCTTTCCGGCATCCGCCCTGGTCGATCCGGACGGGGTGTTGGTCTGGCAACGCTCGGGGCACTCCAGAGACTGGCGCGATGTGACCGAGGATTCGCTTCGACGCTTTCTCGGACTGCCGGAGGTCGTCCGGGACCAGCCGACAGGGCCCTCGGTGAGCCGGGACGCGGAGCGGCAGTACCAGCTGGCTATGGCACTGACCAGGGATCATCGTCCGGCGGACGCCCGATCCGCGCTGGATTCCGCTCTTCAACTCGACTCGACGTATGCTCTGGCCTATCTACAGCTCGCCGAATCGTACAGGCTGTCGAACCACTCCGACAGCGCACACGAAGCCTACGAAAAGGCACTGACCGTGGATACGTCTCTGTATCGTGCCTGGGTGGGGTTGGGAGATCTTGCGCTCGGTCAGGGAGACACGACCGGCGCCCTGGCGGCCGCGGATCGCGCACTCGACCTGAATGCCCGCTCGCCGGAGGCCATGAAGCTCAAATCGCAGGTTCTGTTGCAGCAGGGACACAATGAGGAGGCGGAGCAACTGCTGAACCTGCTTCTGCAGATGAGTCCTGGCAAGGCCGACACACGCTATTATCTTGGTCTGGTGTACGAACGGACGGGCAGATCCGAGCTTGCGCTCGAGGCGTATCGCGAGGCTCTGCTGCTGCTTCTGGAAGACCAGCAGGACAGACAACACTAGGTGGCTAAGTACACCGTTCCGATACTCCTCTGCGTGACGCTCATGCTGGGCACATCGAGCGGCGTCTGCGCCTTCAAGTATGTCCAGGTGGGTATGGTCGCGCCCGGAGCCGAGCTGGTTACGCTCGACGGCGAGCGGGTAGACGTGGGCGACCTGGCCGGGGAGGGTGGCACCATCATACTCTTCTGGGCGCTCTGGAGCTCCCGCTCCATGGAGCAACTGCTCGATCTCGCCTCGAGTTACGATTCTCTGCAGGCCGGGGGTATCCAGGTGGTCGCGGTCTCCGTGGACAAATCCAAGATCGATGGTCCACTTCTGGCTTCCATTCGCCGCCTGCGCGACGACCAGCAGATACGATTCCCGATGCTCCTGGACCCGGGACTGAGGCTCTTTTACGAGTACGGCGTAGTGGCCGCGCCATCGTCGGCGGTACTGGATTCTCAGAATCGCGTCGTCTACAGCCTGGCGGGTTACTCGCCCAACGCGGCGGACACCATGGTGCTCACGGCATTTGCGCTCCTGGGGCTGGGCGGCGACACGGCCGAACTCCCGCAGTTTTCGCCGTTGGGCAATGCACACAGATTCTTCGGTCTTGGTGTACGACTGTACCGTCGGGGAGATGCGAAGTCCGGGCTGACGTATCTGCTCACGGCCAGTGAACAGACTTCATCCTTCGCACCGCTGCAGTGCTACATCGGCCTGGCGTCCGAGCAGGTCGGGAACCTCGAGGCTGCCGACAGCGCCTTTGCACGAGCCACCGACGGTGATATTGGAAATCCAGTGTACCGGACAGCCTGGGCTGTATCTCGTCTTCGACGTGGCTACACGACTGAGGCGGTGCGGTTGGCCGAGGAGGCGCTGGACGCGGACAGTACCTACGTCGATGCCCGCGCTCTGCTGGCACGAGTGTACCTGGCCCGTCTCGATTGGGGGGCCGCGGAGCAGCAGCTGTTGCAGGGCCTGGCCGTCGATTCGGAGAACCTGGTTCTGATATTGCTCAACGCGTCGAGGCTGACGGGCCAGGGCGACACGGCACAGGCGTTGGACCAGTACCGGCGTGGTCTCTTGCCGCGCCTGGCACCCGGGTATTGAAGCATGAAGTCCATTCGGGTGCAGCTCGCATCTGTTGTCCTCAGTCTCCTGCTGGTTCTCATCGCCGTG
>JAUVRN010000307.1 GCA_030597645.1 Candidatus Zixiibacteriota bacterium | reverse complement strand
GTAGGAACCGCCGATCCCGAGCCACCGGAACATACGCCACTTGATGTTGAGCGCGGCGCCCGCGAATTCTCGCGTGAGGTTGTAGGGCTGATAGGTGGCGTTCAGGATGGCCGTGTCGCCCGACGCCAGCCATGCCGGTGCCCCATCCGAGCGGCCCCCACTCGCGATCGCATCCCAGTCGAAAGCGCGGCCACGATGGCGCCATGACACGGAGACGGTCACATCCTCGCTGTGCTGAAGAGCGCGATCGCCCGTCTCGATGTATGCACCCGCGCTGGGACTGGCCGGAAGGTACCTCACCAGCTCAGACGCACCTCGTCTCGTCCCTCCGGCCGAAACGAGGATCCGATCGGACCGTGACGCGGTCCACGCCAGGGCGCTGCCAAGTCTCCACCAGGGCTCGTCGTCTTCCAAAGACCGCCAGCCGCCGGTCAGGGTGAAGTCCATGCGGTCGGACGTCAGGCGCACACCACCTTCGAGGTCGACGGCCCACGCCGTGGGCAAACCGGTTACCTCCTCCGACTGGCGGTAGATCACGCCGCCGCGGAGCCAGCGCGCAAACCGTCCGTTCCAGAGCCGCGACAGAGACAGGTCATGCCGTCTGTTGAACCACTTCTGTTCGGTGGTGAACAGACCCGGAATCGTCTTGCGCTGATCCTCGTGCCGCAACTGGTAGCTCGCGAGCCACTCTCCGCCCTGCACCGGATATGCCGCCTCGACATCGACATGGGAAAGCAGGTAGAGCTGAGAAGCGACCGAGATCTCCGGCTGCCAGCGAAAGGCCAGGTCACGTGTGGCACGGTTTTGCCGAAAGCGCAGGCGCAGCGGTACACGTCCGGCGCGGTAACGCAGCTGCAGGTCGAAGTTGTGGCCGTCGAGTCCTTCTCCGGCGATGCCTCCGTCAAAGAGACCGTCGGAAAATATCCGGTAGACCTGTGCGTCGAGTTCCAGTCCGCCGCCCACGTAACCGTGAAAGCGTCCACCCGTGTAGGAGAAACCTCTTGGGCCGTTGGCGTAGTGCGCGGTCGCCTTGGCGGAATCGGGAAGCTCCGGCGTGTGCCAGATGACCAGCTCGGCGGGGCTGAACCCCAATAGCGGCGCGGCCAGCACCATGGTAGAATCTCCCGGACCCGGAAGCAGTACCGGATCGTTGCCGCCCGCCGGCGGGAAAGCCAGGGTCTCCGCTTCCCACGATCTGCGATCGGCACGCACGGCCAGCGTCCGTCCATCACCGCCGAGCCAGAAGTACTCGCCTTGTTGGTACGGCATGCCGTTTCGCCGGAAACCGACTCCGGGCAACTGCTCGGCCAGCCGGTCCCCTTCGAGTCCCAGGCGACCGGGCAGCTCCGCGTCGAGACCGTAGCCCGTGGTTGCAAAGCGCGACGTGAAATCGAGGAAGAAACGGTCATGCAGAAAGACGATCGGTGTGTGCAGTTGCTCGACGATCTGGGAGTCCGACGGGACCGGTTCCTGCGCCTGGGAGTCCGACGGGACCGGTTCCTGCGCCTGGGAATCCGACGGGATCGGTTCCTGCGCCTGAGAATCCGACGGGACCGGCTCCTGCGCTGAGGTCCACACGGGTATCGCGGTGATGGCGAATAGAATGTATGGGAGAATCAGCGCCCGGCGGCCGCGCATGACACGCTACCGGACCACGCCCACGCGATACATCTTCTCCGCACGCCGCCCGTCCGCTTCCAGTTCTGCCGTGATCTTGCAGAGATACAGCCCGGATGCCACCCGGGTGCCCGCCTGGTTGCGCAGCTTCCACGTCACGTTGGCGGAGGGCCAGGTATCGGAAACCTCTACGCTCCAGACCCGATCACCGGCCACGGTAAAGATATCGAGCCACACCACTCCCGGACCGGGGATCGTAACGGGAAAGACCACGCTATCGACCTTCGCCAGGTCAACCGGATTGGGATAAGGCTCCAGGAAAAAGGCATCCTGCGCCGCAGTGTCCACGGCAAGCGATATCCAGGGCGTGACTCGGCCCAGCGAATCACCGTCTGACCCACCCTGGGGAGCGTACCATTCCGCCGCCGAAGCCACCACGTACATCGCATCCAATACGAGCCAGTCCAGAATGGCGGTCGTGTCGCCGGTCGCAATCGTGTCCCAGATCACGTCCAGACCCGCGGAGGCCGTATCTATGCCGATGTAGGAGAATTGTACCGGCAATCCAACCGTGGCATCGGGATAGAGACGCATACCACCATTGGGTTGCTGGGTGGACAATGGCACGTGACCTACGGGGGCAAAAGCCAGCGCCTCGAGCGGCGCGTCGGCGCTGTCCACGCGCGTGATCGGGGTTCCTGCCGCGATGGATTGATCGAGATTATCCGAACCGTTGGTGAAGTGGACGGCACGCGGATAGTCGAACAGCGCAGTGACCGGCTGCGCCTGGGGCCAGTCCGCGCCCTGTGCAAAACTCGAATCGTCGTGCCGGTTACCGGTTCTCATGCACCAGCTGGTGAACTCGTGCCACGCGGACTCAAGCGTGGAGCCACGCATGATGAGCTCGGCATTCAGCGCGGAAAGCGTGTTGTCTCCTGAAGCCAGGCCGCAGCGGGTCCAGACATTGCGGAGCATGGTACCCGGAGGCTGCGCGGCCGGCAGATCAAAACGCTCCACCAGGTAAAAGCTCCACATCGAGCCGCCGCCGTAGGGATGCAGATCCGCAGGTGAATTCGAGTGCGTGATGGACCGTTGAGGCGCGTTGAGATACGGCGGCAGATTGCTCCAGTCGTTGACCGTCGGAAACGCCAGATCTTCGAACCAGACCGCGTTGCCTTCCAGCCACCACCCCGCTTCCTGCCACGGCGGTTTCTCGAACACGTCCTGACTGAAGTGCATGGCGTGGTAGAATTCGTGCGCACAGGTGATGCGCAGCAGGTCATGCGGGGCCGCCTGCGGAAACGGCTCCATGGTCGGGTGAATCACCTGGTAGGACGTGGCGAAAATGATGGTGTCTGCCCCCACGATGCGGGGGAACCCTGTCTCCGCTGCCGTAAAACCGATGACGAAAAACTGAATCGGTATCGCCAGGTAGCAGTCGTACAGATCGGTACCGCCGCCCGCCGAGCCGTCGCCCGGAGGCGGTGCGTACCCCGTGGAGTCGACGAGCAGGGTCCATGCCCGCTGCAACGACTGTGCCGTGATGTGCACGTACGTCGGCACACCGTCGGATGCGGTATCCGTGGATGCGTTGCGGACGGAGTCGGGACCTGTAGTGCTGTAGTGGATGCGAAAGGGCGGCGAATCCAAGAACGCCGGCAGCGATGGGCGCTGCAGTAGCGCCGGCATGACCTCCCGCAGCACCTGCCGGGCAGAGGGGGACAGATCGTCACGCTGCTCGAATAGTCGCTGCGCCAATCCGGTTCCGCAAAAACGGCCGGCGGGGGCACCGGCCAGCGCGTCCAGATCGGCGGCCACCTCTGCAAGAGCCAGGCGGCTGCCTGACGTCTCCGCGGCCCCCTGCGGTGTGGCGAGATACCGTCGAATCGCGGAGCCATCGGCGAACGCTTCCGCACCAGTCAGCAGCCCCATGACGATGGCAACGCGAAGAACGTTATTCACCGATTGCCTCAGAGACCGTAGTCAGGATTTCGTCCCTGCGTTTGCGTGCGTCGGCCAGCAGCGTTTCGCCCTCTTTGCGGATCTTC